>CAZGLO010000032.1:0-10168 GCA_964526735.1 uncultured Chloroflexaceae bacterium
CCTTAGCTGCTTCAATTATCCTGGGAGGAGATTATACCATTTTTGGGACTACTTCTTGTCTTCATTAGACCAATCGTACATATCACGCTTGAAATCAAGAGTTTCACTCTCAGAACGTTGTAGAAGTTGCTTGAACTCTTCCATTGTTATGTGATCTGCCATCGTAGCTTTCTCCTATATTATGATCTCCACTCTGTGGCCTAAGATGCTCGTGATGTTCTTATTATACTCTAACGTGGTTGAGAATCAATGATAAAAAAACAAGGACATTATCACATATATATACTTAATTTGCCATACACTATAGGAACGATAACTTGTAAGAGTGCCGTCCACTCCCCACCCCTTGCTCTGACAAACAAAACGTAGTATCATCAGGGGAGCGCGCAACCGGAGAAAAACGCATCCACAAAACGAAACGACCAACGAAACGACCTATGTCAAACAGTATTTTGAGCCGTGTGGCTCTTCTTGTGATTGGCCTTTGGATGGCAGCTGTAATGGTTGCCATGTTCGCTATCCTCCCTCAATACGCGGGTCTTGGGCACACGGGGCGTATTATGATTCTCCATGTGCCGACGGCGTGGGTCAGTGTGGTGGCATTTGCTCTCTCTGCCATATTCAGCGGGCGATATTTGTGGCTCCACCGCGAGAAGGATGATCATCGGGCGCTGGCGGCGGCAGAATTAGGCTTTTTGTTCACCGTGCTGGCGACGATCACGGGGATGATTTTCTCGCAGGCGGTGTGGGGCATCTTCTGGAACTGGGATCCACGTCAGACATCCATCTTTATCCTGCTGCTCATCTACGCGGCACTGTTTGCCCTCCGCAACGCCATCAGCGATACTGCCCAACAACGCCGTCTGAGTGCGGTCTACTCGCTGCTCGCATTCGTGACCGTGCCATTCTTGATTTTCGTTATTCCGCGCACCAGCTCCGCCACGCTCCACCCCAACTGTGCCTTTCTGCCGGGCAGCGAATGCGATGGTATAGAGCTAACCGTAGGGAAAATTGGGTTATTGGGGGATAGGAAGGTGCAACTGCTTGACCTGAGCGTCGATGACACGATGGCCACAGCTCATGTTAAAATAAGTGAGCCAGGCTTGACTAGTGAATCGACCTTGTCACCGACGTTCGACCTTGCAGCCGGAGAGTCTCTGGACGCGCCGACTATTCCGGGCGTCACCTTCCGGCTAATCGTCGAGGAGGTAGACCCCGAAGCACAACAAGCCCGTATCAACATCGAAGCGCCGGGCACCGGCTTACTCGACAATCAACGCACGCTTATCACCTTTTTGGCTTCGATTGGCGGGTTTACCGCGCTTTTCCTGTGGATTTTTGCGGTGCGGGTATCATTCTTCCAACTCCAGACTGCTCTCATACGACGAGAAGAGGTACTCTTATGATTGCGACCACTGCCGGTGATTCAAGCACGTCCATCTACATTGCTCTGGCTGTGGCATTGGCCGTGTGGGCGGGGATTATTTTCTACCTGTGGCGTATCGACTCCGCCGTGCGCCGTCTTCGCCACCGCTTTGAGCGGCTGGAAGAGCAGGCACACCACATCGCGCCGTCATCGCCTTCTGCCACCCTGACCAAGGTTGCGACGACACCAGCCAATGATGGTGATAATGACAATGAGAATGATGAGCAAGATGGATATACGGACAGTGATGATCAATAAAACAGTAGGTATTGATGTTTGAGTGCATATTATTAATGTATTAAACCCTAAGTAAGAGAGGTGTGTCTTATGACGACCGAAACCACCGAACAAAAACCACCCGTCAAGCCAATTCACCTAGCTGGCCTCAGTATTATCGTCGTTGCTATCCTCTTTGGCTCGTTTGGCTTCAAAGATGCCTTCCGCTCCTACACCACCAGCGTGGTGGAGGCCAAAGAGAGCGGTCGCAGTGTGCAACTGGCGGGGTTTTTGGGAACCACCGGCGAGTATGACGAAGCGGGAAATTGGACATTTATGCTGCAAGATGAGAATGATAATCAGGTAAAAGTGGTCTATTCCAAGACTCGCCCAAGCAACTTTGAGCAGGCGGTCAGTATTGTCGCCATTGGGCGCTACGATATTGGCAAAGATGTCTTTCTCGCCGAAGATCTCCTCGTCAAATGCCCCTCGAAATATCAAGAACAACTGAATTAACTCGTAGTGTGGTGAGTGTATAAGGAATCTTTATGTTCTTTCTAGGTACCTTGCTTATCGTTGCAGGGGTTGCCTGCGCGCTGATGGCCAGTATCAGCTATGCGCTGGTCATCGGCGGCAAACCGACCGCGCGGCCCTATGCCCGCATTGGTGTCGTCGGCTCAATGATGACGGTCGCCGCCTCGTGGACGTTACTCATTTCGCTTTTCCTTACCAATCGGTTTGATATTGAGTACGTCTCGCAATATAGCTCGGTTGATCTGAGCACATTCTATACGATTGCGGCGTCGTGGGGCGGGCAACCCGGCAGCTTTGCCATCTGGGCATTGTTTGGCTCTATCGTGGCGGCGCTGCTCATCAAGCGGTCACGCCACTTTGAGCCGTACGTCCTTGCTGTCCTGATGCTTGTGCAGACGGGCCTGATTGCGATGATGTTGGTGAGCAACCCATTCAACCCGCTCATCGACCCCAACACCGGCCTTGTCCCCAACCCGCCGCCCGCCGACGGCCAAGGGCTAAACCCGCTGCTGCACAACTTCTGGATGATTTTCCATCCGCCCGTGCTCTTCCTGGCCTACGCATTGGTACTTGTTCCCTTTGCCTATGCGATTGGCGGGATGTTGCGTCACGACTACGATGGCTGGGTGATGCGGTCTTTCCCGTGGACACTCGCCGCGTGGGTCTTCCTGACCATCGCGCTCTTCCTGGGAGCCTATTGGGCCTACGAAACCCTTGGATGGGGAGGCTATTGGGGATGGGATCCGGTTGAGAACTCATCGCTGGTACCGTGGTTGATGCTCACTGCGCTGCTGCACGGGATGATCGTCCAGCGCACGTATGGCGCACTGCGGCGCACCAATATCGTGCTTGCGTTGGTGACGTACATTTTGGTCTTCTACTCCACCTTCCTGACGCGGAGCGGCGTGCTGACCAACTTCTCTGTCCACTCCTTCGTCTCCGAAGGGCTGAGCGAAGCGATGATCCTCTTCCTCGTCACGCTCATCATTGGGAGTGTGGCGGTGGCGTCAATGCGGTGGCGAGATATTCCCATCCGCCCGCTCAATACGAGCTTCTTCTCGCGCGACAACATGCTCGTGCTGGCGATTGTGGCACTATCGGTCATTTCGGCTGTCATCACCATTGGTACCTCAATGCCGGTCATCTCTGCGATACCGGGCGTTGGGCATTCGCTCCAAGAGTTTTTCGGCTCTGTCTTTGAGATTGATGATGGGTCGGCGTTGGGCGGGCAACCGCTTACCGATGGACGATTTAGCTTAATGCCAAGCTTCTACGAGCGCACTGTGCCGCCGCTTGGCCTGATTATGACCATCCTCCTGATCATCAGCCCACTCTTGTCGTGGCGCACCGCGGAGAAAGACCGTCAGCCACTCTCCCGCGCCCTGACGATCCCGATTATCGTGGGGGTTGTTGGCACTGCTATCGCCTATGTGATTGGCGTGAAGGATGTGTATAGTCTCATCTTCATTGCAGTCGCAGTGACTGCCATCACGGCGAATGGCAAAGCAGCGCTGCAGGCCTGGCAACGGCATAGTTGGAAGCAAACTGGCGGCTATATTGCGCATATTGGCTTCTGCCTGATGATACCAGGCATCGTGGGATCAAGCGTTTACGCCACGCCAGAGGAGCGCGTCGTGATGAGCACCGGCGAAACGGTCTCTGTGTATGGCTATACCTTCACCTTCCAACAGTGGCAGCGCACGCCAGAAGGCAAAGGCGCACTCGCCTTGACCGTCGAGCGGGGCAATGAGGTGTTTTACGCCTACCCAGAGCTGTATTTCGACGACCTGACCCAATCGACGATGCAAAGCCCGGCTATCCGCAACTATCTCTCCTACGACCTCTACATTGCCCCATTTGAGTACGTCAGCGAGGACAATATGAACCAACCTGTCCTCCAAAAAGATCAGCCAAAGAGCGTTGGCCCCTATGAGCTGATATTTGAGGGGTTTGAGGTCGATGAGCATGCCTTTAGCGAGACGGGCGTCGCCGAAGTAGGGGCGCGGGTGCGGGTGCGCTATGATGGCGAAGAAAGCACCTTTATCCCCAAGCTCAACCTGACACCCAAAGAACAGCAAGGCGAGAGCGATTCGCCGTTTGAGAAGACGCCGGTAGAGCTTCCTGGCGGCCACGAGATGACCCTCGAAATGTTCGACCCCTCGCAAGGGATGGTCGTGATGAAGGTAGAGGGGCTTGACCTGCCCATCAAGCCTGCGCAGGCCGTCATAACGGTTAGCAAGAAACCCGCCGTTGCCCTGGTGTGGATCGGCGTGTTGGTGGCGACGCTGGGTGGGATAGTCAGTTTTGTTCGTCGGAATGTCGAAAGGAAGGCAAAGCTGCGACAGCGGGTCGTTGAGCTTCCTGGTAGCGCGGTGAGGTCGGTATAAATTGCAAGATTACTACGAACTCTTACAGGTTCACCCAAAGGCAGAACACGAAACGATACAGGCGGCCTATGAGCGCATGCGCCAACGCTATGAGCCGGAAAGCTTAGAGGGGCTTGCGGATGAGCTAGCCGAAGTCGCCAAGCAAAAACGCGATGAGCTTGACCGCGCCTATGCCATTCTGGGCGATGCGGAACGCCGTGCCGCCTACGACGCCGGTCTGCAAGCGCACGTGGCTGGCGAAGATGAAGACGATATGACGTGGCAGGTGAGCGAGGATGATCTGATCGATTATCGCCCGCTCCCGCCCGCCAATCGACAAGAGCGGCCCGACGACTTCAACGATCAGCCCTACATCTCGCTTGAACGCTATCGGCGGCAGCGCAAACAGCGCGAGTCGCGGCCACAACGGTTTATCGGCAATCCAGCGGTGATCGCCGCCTTGTTGACATTTATCGTTGGCTTGACGACGCTCGTGGTGACGGGTGGCGGTATACCAGGCCAAGCACCCGCTAGTTCCCACGGCATGGGGAGCGGGGGAGATATGCCCTCCGCCGACCAGCTCAATGCCGAATTCGATAGCCAAATCACCGCGGCACGGCAGGCAGCCGAGCAGGTGCCCGAAAACCCAGAAGCGTGGGTCAGCCTTGGCAATACGCTCTTCGATAGCGTGCAGATTATCCGCGAGCATATGCCCGAAAGCGAAAGCTATCAGGAGCTTATCCCGCGGTGGCTTGAGGCGAGTGAGGCCTATAGCACTGCGCTCCAGCTAGACCCCGACAATGTACAGGCGCGCGCCGATATGGCCGCAGGTCTGTGCAACTACGGCGCGGGGATCGGCGACCAGAGCTACGTTGAGCAGGGGCTGGAACAGGCACGTGAGGCAGTTGAACGGGGGCCTGAGAATGGCCGTGCACTGCTTAATTTGGGCACGTGTTTGGTGAGCCTCGACCCGCCAGAGACCGAAGAGGCAATGAAACATTGGCGCAAAATCCTGGTGCTGAAGAACCCATCGCAGGGCATTGTCACCCAGGCACAGCGGATGTTGCGGGATTACGGCGCAGGCAACCCAACGCCAACCCCGCCCGTCCCGGGTGGGCAGACCTGACGCGGCGGGGAGACCCTGCTCCATACACATAACGCTTCTCACAAGGAACCCTTCGGAATGGGAAAGACCCATATTCCGGGGGGTTCTTGATTATTCTGCGGTGTTTGGCCGCGTCCTCATATACTCATCACTGCTATCCCCCTCCTCCACTCTCTTGACAGCACAAGTGTTTGCTCGTTATAATACTTCTGCTACAAAGGTTCTAGTACGCACTGTCCTGCTCACCTATCGGTTGCCCAACGACCGCGCACTGAAATAGAAGATGGTGGTTTTTTCTGCGTTGGTAGGAGGGCCGGGCCATCATCTCAAGAAAGGATCTGTGCATGCAATCATCCAAAGACCTCTCGCCACGGCAAGAACGTATTTTGTCATTTATCGAGACGTTCATCCAAGAACGCGGGTATTCCCCCTCGATCCGGGATATCCAAGTCAATTTGAAGATCTCTTCTACCTCTGTTGTCGCCTACAACCTCAAAGCGCTGCAAGAAAAAGGAAAACTCGACCGCGAAAGCAAGATCTCTCGTGGTATCCGGCTTCTTTCTACCGGCGTGACGTGTCAAATTCCGGTTGTCGGAGACATCGCCACGCACCTTGCTCTCCCCAACCTCAACGAGATATCGCTGCAACACTGTGATACGTTTGAAGTCCCCAGCACGATGGTTCCTCACGAGCAATCTCCCAAGGTGGTCGCTCTGCAGGTACAAGGGACATCGCTGCTTGATGCGCTCGTCACCGACGGCGATATGGTGGTGGTGCAACACACCGCCCAAGCAAGCCGCGGAGCCACGGTCGTCGGGACGTGGCATGAGGAGCATACGGTTTTTCTGAGACAGTATTCCCCCAACGATGGTACCCTTACCCTGAAGTCACTCAACCCGCAGCTCGCTCCAATCACCACCACTGCCGCGGAAGTGACTATTTTTGGCGTTGTTGTGGGAGTATTGCGCTCATTCAAGACCAATAATAAGCAGCCAAAAAAAAGGTAATCTAAAAGACAATGCCACAGAGAGCACATGCTCAAACTCTCTGTGGCACCATATGTAGTCTGTTTTGCAGGACAGACGGGGAATGTAGGGGATGTAGGGAGACGTCCAGGTGAGTGTTGTGTTTTATGTTCCTTGGCCAATGCGAGGGCGGAACTTATATCCATACACCAACAGCCCATCCTCGCCCGTATCTTTCAGCTTCCGTGTGACCATCTCAACCGGCAACCCGATCTCGATCTCCGACTCGGTGCAGTCGGTGAGTTGGGCGGTGATCATCACCCCTTCCTCCAACTTGATTATCGCGACGGGATAGGGGGTCATTTCCTCGTAGCCGGAGGCGGCGGCGTGTATCATTGAGAAGCTATAGATCTCCCCTTTGCCGCTGAAGACATATGGCTCCCACTCATCGGCCTGCTCGTTGAGGGTGGGCGGACACGCCGGAAATCGCACCTCACCCGTTGTGCGGTGGCGCTTCCCCTCCAACCGATAGTTTGCTGGCTTTTGCCGCCAATGTTTTGCAAGATGCATATTACCCCTGCGCAATCAAGATATGCGATATGGCTGTTCCCCCGACCCCGCCAACGCACTGCACAAACCCTACTCGTGCATTGGCGACTTGTGTTGCCGCTTCGCCTCGAAGCTGCTGCACCACTTCAACCGCTTGGTAGACACCCGTCGCGCCGCCCACATCGCCGCGTGATTTATAGCCGCCCGCGGTCGCGATGGGGGTTGGGCCTTCGGGGGTGATACCGCCATCGGCGGCATGCGTGGGAGCCGTGCCCCGCTCGACAAACCCACCCGCCTCTAGCACCAACGCCGCGGCAATGCCGTGTGGGTCGGTCAGCTCAAGCACGTTGATGTCTTGGTGAGTGACGTCGGCTTGCTTCAATGCTGCCGCCGTACTGCGCTCTACCGCCTCAAGCCACAACGGATTTTGGCGGGCATGCAGGGGGAGCGTGCTTGTCGCGATGGAGCTGCCCGCAATGCGCACCGGCTGCCGGTCGAGTTCGCGGGCATACCGCTCGGAGACGACCAACACCGCCGCCGCACCATCTGCCAAGGTCGAGCAGTCTAGCATGTTGAGCGGGGAGGCAATCTGCATCGCCTGTGCATACTTGTCGGGGTTGATGCGGAAGCGGTACAACGCCCCACTGTTCTTTGAGCCGTTGCTATGCGCATTGACGGGGAAAGGAGCAAATACCGTCGCTTCGCAGCCATATTCGTGCATATAGCGCCGCATCAGCATCGCCCACTGGGCCGTAAGCGTGATACCGTGTTCGCCTTCTGTCTCCGAGTGCGCCGCAAGCGCCATACTTGCCTCCTGCGGGCCGAGGAGCTTGTCGGTGACCTTCTCAACCCCAAGTACCGCCACCACCTCGTGCAGCCCACTCGCGACGGCGATCATTGCCTGGTGGAGTGCTGCTCCACCGCTTGCGCCTGCCGCCTCCACCCGCACCGCTTCGATGTTGGGGAGACCAGCCGCCGTGGCAAGCGCCGCACCAAGGTGAGATTGCAAGGCGAGGGTTTCGCCAAATGCATTCGCCACATAGAGCGCAGAGATGTGTGTTGGGTCTACTTGCGGGCCAGCGTCGTTCAAGGCCCCGCGCAATGCTTCAAGCGAGAGATCGGTCAATGAGCGGGTGTAGTGCTCTCCAACCGGCACCGCGCCTACACCACCAATATAGACTTGTTGCATATGTATATCTCGTTTTCTCGTTTCCTGATCACCAGCCAGACACCAGCAAGATGCCCGATGCTCGTCAAACACCAGCTAGACCACCAATTCCTCACGCCACTTGACAAAGAGCGCGTAATCAATAAACTCTTCGCGCTCAATGAAGGTCGAGGTTAAGGGGGCGCGGTTTCGGCGCTCAAGCAACGCATCGGTCACCACCAACGAGTAGGCATCGCTACCGGCCCCACTCCCATACGTCGTCAGGAAGATCTTCTCTCCCGGCTTGGCGATATCAAGCACCGCCGCCAGGCCAAGCATCACAATCGCGGAGTAGGTATTGCCGATGCGCGGCGACAACAACCCAGGCGCAATCTGCTCTTGCGTAAAGCCAAGTTGTTTGGCCACGGTCTGCGGGAATTTGGCATTGGGTTGGTGGAAGACGGCATAATGGTAGTCTTGCGGGGTGCGGCCAAGCTCCTCCAACAGCCGGTTGGCAGCATTGCGGACGTGGCTGAAATAGGCCGGCTCACCCGTGAACCGATTGCCGTGCACGGGGTAGGGGCGATCAGAGCGGCGGTAGAAGTCAGGGGTATCGGTCACGTAGGAGACTGTCCCCTCAATCGTCGCCAACGCCTCCTCCGCCGGGCCAAGTACCACTGCCGCCGCCCCTGCCGACGCCGTATATTCAAGCGCATCGCCTGGGCGGGCTTGTGCCGTGTCAGCGCCAATGGTCAGGGCATAATTGTTCATCCCGCTGCCGACCATCCCCATACCGGCGGTCATCGCTTCGCTCCCCGCCTTGCAGGCAAATTCCCAGTTTGCCGAGCTGATCCAGGGGGAAGTGCCTAGTGCTTCGGAGATGATAGTGCCGCTGGGCTTGACGCTGTAGGGCGGGCTTTCGCTCCCCACCCACACCGCATTGATGCTGCTGGCGGGAACACCAGCCCGCGCCAATGCATAGCGCGACGCTTCGATGGACATGGTGATAGTATCTTCATCTGGCCCGGGGACGCTCTTTGCCTGTACCGGCAAGCCACCCTGCCCTCCCGTCCACACCCGCGCAATTTCTTTGGCGGCGATGCGGTAGCGGGGGATATAGGCCCCATACCCGATGATACCAACTGGACGTTCAGGTTTCATCACGAGAGCACCGCCTCTCGCTTGAGCAGCTCTTGCACACACAACTCCTCATCAACCGCCTCTTGCTCCTGCAAACTCAATTCTTGGGCATCATGCGGCTCGTGGGTTTGGGCAGTCAGCTCAACCAACAACTCTTTGGCGCGCTCCGGCTTGATCATCCGCTCCTCGATCATCCGGCGGGCGATCTCATCAATCTGCTCGGTCGTCATTGCACCGGCAGAAAGGGCAATCTGCCGTGCGTGGAGGCCCATATGGCCGCGCTGAATACCTTCGGTCGCCAGCGCCCGCATTGCGGCGAGGTTGTTGGCCAGACCGGCACATACGCATACTTCTGCGAGTTCACGCGCACTCTTCGCACCAATGAGCTTGAGGCATGCCTGTGCCCCCGGATGTACCTTCGTTGCGCCACCTACGATACCGACTGCAAGCGGCATTTCAATCGTCCCAACGAGGTTGCCATCCTCATCCTTCTCCCACGTGCTTAGCGAGGTGTAGGTGCCACTGCGGGAGGCGTAGGCATGGGCACCAGCCTCAATCGCCCGCCAGTCGTTGCCCGTGGCGATGAGGACGGGGTCGATCCCGTTCATAATCCCTTTATTGTGCGTGGTGGCGCGGTAAGGGTCAACCGCTGCGAAAGCATAGGCCCATAGAATGCCTTCAATCACCTCTTCGCCCTTGATATCTTTGATGAATTTTTTT
>CAZGLO010000032.1:10178-38529 GCA_964526735.1 uncultured Chloroflexaceae bacterium
GATATCTTTGCGGTCAAGCGCGCGCGGGGTGATGACGGCGCGTGCACGGACAAGCCGTCGGTCGCTGAGGTTGGAGAGAATGCGCAAATAGACCCGCCCGCCCGTGATCTGCTCAACCAGCGGGGCAACGGCTTCGCACATACTGTTGATAGCATTGGCCCCCATAGCATCAAGGCAGTCAACAATGAGGTGCGCCACCAACATTGGCCCCATCGGGCTGTCGGGGAAGTTGCGGATTTCAATATCCTTGGCCCCGCCCCCAAGCTTCACCAAGCTGCGGCTTTGGGCATTTGCCTTGGCCAAGATGTCGTCGCGGTGGGAAAGGATGGCATCGCGTGCTTGGTCAGCGTCGGCAATATTCACGATCTGGATCTGGCCAATCATCAACGAATCGGTGCTCGTCACCTCAAAGCCGCCACTCTCGCGGATCATCTTAGCAGCGTAGCTAGCCCCCGCCACAATCGATGGCTCTTCGACCACCATCGGGATAAGCACATCGCGCCCATTGATGCGGAAGTTGGTGGCGATGCCGAGCGGCAGGTTGAAGGTACCAACCACATTCTCAATCATCTTGTCGGCACGTTGGATAGAGAGCACACCATCGCTCCCTCGCAGCGAGAGGAGGTCGAGGTCGTTGAGGCCGTCAAATGCGGCTACCGCGTCGAGCCGTTGATGGGGAGGGAGATTGTAGAACCCTTGTATCCGTGAATTCTTGGTGCCCATGCTTGTTTATTGCCTCACTTTCAAAAGATGTTCACATCTTGACAAATTGCTTGTATAGTATGGTATCTATTATAACAGGTGATAGTTACATATTGTTCTCTTTGGCCCTGTTTGGGAGAGAAGCGTTGTACTATTATACATATCGTGTGCTTGGTTGTTCTGTGGAGCATTGTAGCACGAATTCGCTCTCAAATCACCTAAAAGAACTGTCAAAACCTATCAAAACCCCGCGACTTGCTTCAAAAATCTATCATAATGGGCAACATTTGGTTCGAAAAAGACCAAAGACCTTGAAGACCTTCCCGCCCGGCCACGGGTAAGGCTGTGCTATAATTTGATAGCGACCGGAAGAAGCGCTATACTACTCTTTCGGTTCTGTTGAATATGGTATTAGAAAGGAGTACGGGCGTTTGGAACGCCCATTTCTATGGAACTGTATATCGATACCGCCAACATACAAGACATTCGTGAGGCCGCCAGTTGGGGGATTATCAGCGGCGTGACGACCAACCCCTCCCTCATCGCCAAGGAGCAGGGAGCCGATTTCCAGGCGACAATCAAGGAGATTGCCGAAATCGTTGACGGGCCAATCAGCGCCGAAGTCGTTTCGCTTGACGCGGCGGGGATGATCAAGGAGGGCGAGGAAGTCGCCCAATGGCACCCCAACGTCGTCGTGAAGATCCCCAGCACCACCGAAGGCCTCAAGGCGGTCTACAACTTGGCCAAGAAGGGTATCCGCACCAACGTCACGCTCTGCTTCAACTCGGTACAGGCCTTGATGGCAGCGCGGGCAGGAGCCTTCATCATCAGCCCCTTCGTTGGGCGGATAGATGACATCAGCACCGACGGCATGCAGCTTATCCGCGACATCAAGAGCATCTACCAGCAGGGCAATATCACGACCAAAATCTTGTCGGCATCGATTCGCCACCCGCGGCATATCGTAGAGAGTGCTCTCGCTGGGGCCGACGCCGCAACGTGCCCCTTCAAGGTGCTCCAACAATCGATGAAACACCCCCTGACCGACATCGGGATTGAACGGTTCTTGGCCGATTGGGAGAAACGTTCATAGCTTGCATGAGCCGCCGCTCTGCTCGTTTATAATAAAGCCCCCCTCGTCATGGGGTAATGGAGTATATGTGCTCTAAGAGAAGGCGTACCATAGGAAGTGTTACGTTGTAGGGTACGGGGAAAAGGGTACGAGGGGGGAATGGAGCGAGGGGAGGCCTCTCTCGCCACCTCCCCCCTCTCCACCGTGTGACCGCGCATAAAGGAAGGCAAGCAACCGTGAATCCATCACAGATTATCCAACCAGGGTCTATCCAAGCACGTATCACTCTGTGGGTGAGCATTTGCCTCTCCATTAGCATGATTGTGGTGATTAGCTATGCGACGGTGTCACTCCGCTCGACAGCGATAGAAAGTGCGAAGAATCGTTCGACTACTATTGTTTCATCCAGCGCCAACCAGGTGCATGCGATGTTTGACACTATTTTTACGCAAATACGCACAATAGCCGACAACCTTGCTGTCGAAAAGCTCACCAAAGATGAGGGTGATATTAGCCGCGAGAAGGTGCAAGAGCGACTCCTCAACGTCCTCAACAACAACCCGCAACTGGTAGGCGTGGGCACGCTCTGGGAACCGGGGGCGTTCGACGATAAAGATGAGCAATATGCCAACAGCAAGGGGCACGATGCGTCGGGGCGGTTTATGGTCTATTGGAACCGAAGTGGCGATGGTACGATAGCGCTTGAGACGATAACCGGCTTCGATGCTACCGACTCAAGCAACTACTACGGCTGCACCGTCCTGAGTGGTGAAGAGTGCATTATTGAGCCATACCTCTACCCCATCCAAGGCGAAGAGGTGCTTATGAGCACGTTTACGGTGCCCATTATGGCGGAGGGGGAGTTTTATGGCATTATCGCCGCGGATATCCGCCTTGACACCTTCCAAAAACATATCGACACCAGCTTTTTGGAGCAGCACGAAGGTGCTCAACTGTTGCTCATCAGCAACCAGGGCACTATCGTCGCGGCGTCTGGTGACCCCGACCACGATCTACTCGGGAAGTCGATGGAGACCGTCCATTCCCACGCCAAGCAGATGGATGAGCTGTACAACATTCGGCAGGGGCAGCGTAGTATCCACTTCAACAACCAAGGCGATTTGGAGGTCTTTATCCCCGCCACCTTTGGGAAAACCACCACCCCGTGGTCTATCAACGTGGTTATCCCCAAAGAAGAGATTATGGCGGATGCAAACGAGTTGGTGCTGGAGATGATTGGCATTGGGGCGTTGATGACCATCATTGCGTTTGGGTTGGTGTGGTTTATTGCGCGCCAAATTTCCACCCCCATCCGCCAAATCACCGAAACGGCGCGATCTGTCGCCAGCGGCAATCTCAATGTGCGTGCGCCATTTCATCGGTTGGATGAGATGGGATTGCTTGCGTCGGTCTTCAATCAGATGCTCGAGAGTCTGCAGCAGATGATCTCTGAGCAGAACAACGCGCATCAACACCAGCAAACGCTCCAAGAAAAGATTATCCGCGTGCAAGAGGCCTCGATACGAGAACTCTCCTCACCGCTGCTGCCGATTGCCGAAGGTGTGGTGGTGATGCCTGTCGTGGGGACAATCGACTCCACCCGCGCCACGCAAATCACCGAGACGGTGTTGAATGGTATCTCCGAGCGGCGCGCGACCACGGCCATCGTTGATATCACCGGCGTGTCCGTGATCGATACGCAAGTTGCCAATATGCTCATTCGGATGGCGCAGATGATCAAGCTCCTTGGAGCACAGGTTGTCCTGACTGGTATCCGAGCAGACGTTGCACAAACACTCATCCACCTTGGCGCAGACTTGAGCCACATTATTACTCATAGTACACTAGAGGATGGGGTTGCATTTGCCATTGAGCAATCGTACCGATCGGACAACTCTCACACATATCACACATAGCATCATCATATAGGCGGTAGGATGCACCATATGTCTCTCCAACGATGCGGATTAAGCGATGCAGGTTATGAGAATACCCAATTGCTTGAGCATGGTGCCAAAGCGGTAGAGGAGCTTACCTTTGAAGTCGATCTCTCTCTCTAGTCTCCTAGTACGCATCACCATTTTGATCTTGATGGTCATTGCTCCTGTGCTCGCATTGACGCTCTACACCGGCTTTGAGCAGCGTCAGCAGAGCGTTCAAGAGGCGAACGAAGAAGTCATTCGGATTTCCCAACTTGTGGCGGTCTATCAGGAACACTTTATCGAACGTGCTCAGCAGATCACCTTTGCGCTGAGCAATGCGCCCGGCGTTAGCCCACAGACAAGTGGGCAATGTAGTGATGTCTTTACCCGCGTCAAAGCACGCTACTCCGACTATTCCGAGTTTCTCGCGGCAGCCCCAAACGGGACTATCTTTTGTAGCTCAACCCCGGGGTTTTCCTCTTCGCAACGCATCGACGTGAGTGATAGCGATTGGTTTCAGCGTAGCCTGGAAGAGCAAGATTTCGTGGTCTCTGGGGTATCGGTGAGCCGCCTGACCGGCAAAACAGTGCTGACCTTTGGCTACCCGGCCTACGATAGCAACAACGTGCTGAAATATGTCGTGGCGGCAAGCCTTGATATGGACAATATCACGGAATTTACCGGCAAAGTGACCTTGCCCAACAACTCGTCAATTGTACTGATCGACAAAGACGGACGAATCGTCGCGCGCTACCCCGAAACTGAGCGGTGGTCTGGGCAATCGCTGCTCTATGAACCGCTGATCAGGACTGCGCTTTCGATGCAAGGCGAAGAGGGGACAGAAGAGTTGGTCGGCCTCGATGGCGTCTCGCGGCTGTATGGCTTTACGTTGGTGGAGTATCAGGGACAGGCGCAAGGGCTGTATGTGGCTGTGGGTATCCCGACAGATATCATGTTTGAGCAGGCAAACCAAACCCTCCTCCGCAACGTGGTGTGGCTTGCAATTATCATGGTTGTTGGGTTTATTGCTGCGCTGTTGGGCAGTAATTTCTTTGTTCTTGCGCCCATCCAGAACTTCATCGAGGCGACAAAGCACATCGCAGAGGGCAATTTCAGCATACGTATCGACACCGACCGCAAACTTGCCGAGATCGATCAGCTCGCCTCCTCCTTCAACTATATGACGGGTACCCTTCAGAAGCACGAAGAAAACCTCCGCAAGGCCGAAAGCCGTTATCGCAGTCTGGTTGAGCAGCTTCCGACGGTCATCTACACGACGCTCCCCGACCGCGCCCGCACGACCACCTATGTCAGTCCGGGGATTGAGGCGTTGACGGGCTTTACCGACAAGGAATGGCTCACCTCGCCCTCTATGTGGACGATGCGCATCCACCCCGATGACCGTTCGATAGTGGTTGAGCGGATGATGCAAAGCTGTGCCGATGGTAGCCCATTCCAGGCAGAATACCGCATTATCGGCAAGAGTGGGGAGAATGTGTGGGTGCGGGATGACGCGGTCGTGATTACCAATGACCAAGGAACGCCTATCTTCCTGCAAGGCACACTCTCCGATATCACTGAGCGCAAAGAGGCGGAAGAAGTTATCCAGCTACAGGAGGAAACCCTGCGAGAGATTTCGATGCCCTTGTTGCGCATTGGCCAACAGACCATGCTTATGCCGCTTATTGGGGAAATAGATAGCCAACGAACGCTCCAGATGATGAAGACGATGCTGGATGGGGTAGAGCACCATCGCATCAAGACGGTCATCCTCGATGTGACCGGCGTCATCATTGTGGATTCGCAGGTTGCCAATGCTATCCTGCAGATGGAGCAGGCAATTCGGCTGCTTGGAGCCAAGATGGTCATCACTGGCATCCGCCCTGAAGTGGCGCAGACGATGGTCAGCCTTGGCCTCAATATGGGCGAGATCGTGACAGAGAGTACGCTGCAAGATGGGATGAGCTATGTGCTGCGGGAACAGCGCGCCAAAGCAAAGCAGCAGAAATAGAAGAAAAGAAAGGAGAAGGAAGTATGATGATGAGAGACAGCGGTGTGGCCTGTCGCTTGAGCGGGAGGGTGTCAAGAGAGGCCAAACAGCATCCGTAGGTTGCTCCACAGCCCCGACAGCCGTTGTGTTGGGCGCTGCTCGACAGAGACGGCAGAAGAGACGGCAGAAGAGACAGCAGGAGCAATTGTCCTGGTCGCCGTCGCGACGGCATCTTGCGCGGAGGGAGAAGGAGCAACAGAAGGAGCAACAGAAGGAGCAACAGAAGGAGCAACAGATGGAGCAACAGATGGAGCAGCAGATGGGACGGGCGAAGGTGGTGAGGGGATTGTCCGCCGCCGCGGCGGGAGAATCAACGGGCTTGGCCGCGAACTGACCTCCTTTTGAGCACGGAGCGTGGTTGTCCACGTGAGTATGCTCTGCAATCCCGGCTCATTCTTCTCAACGCTGCACCGATATTGATAGCCTTTGCCCAAAAATGCCTGACATGTATCCTCTTGGCATACGACCACACATGTACGCGGGAGACGGCGGAGTTGCCGAAACAATCGTAGCCCTTCTGTCCCGCTTTGGCTCGACGCAAGAAATAGCATATCTGGCACCACCAACGCGATGTGTCGATATACACCTGTAACACTCTCAAGTAGAGAGAGGGTATAGTGTTGTTCGAGGAGGGAGATAAGTGACCGCTCTTGGTCGTCCGGCATCCCGACAAAAAACGCTCTTGCACGTATGAATTGCATCTTACCAACGACCCCCATTGAGCCGATATGTTGTTTACGAAGTGGGTTGTAACTCGTCCGGTTGTAATCTGTCCAAACGTGGGTGTAGGTATGAAAAAAAGAACCCGCTTCGTAATGAAAACGGGTCCGCTCCAATGCTAGAGAAGATACACCTAACCTTGAAAATGCACTCGAAGTGATGTCGAATCACTATCTAAAATATGCAGATCGGAGAATTGTTCGCGGACTATGTCTTCCAACGACCCTCCGTGGCAGTGTTGTATGGTGAGGTGAAGGGTATTCTGTTCATATTGAGAGAGCATCACTCCCTCAATCGACGTGTTGCGCTCAAACCGATCCATCAGTTCTGAAGCCAGAATAAAGCTCTTCACCCCCTCAACAATCAGCCAGCACGCGCCTTTGAGATCTTCTTTGGCTATAGCTGACTCCTCACTGCTTGCTTCTGCCGCCCCTGTCCCTGCCATCTCATCCGCATCTGATGTACCGCTTTCATCGTCTCTATTCTTCGTATTGCTTGGTTCAGCCGGTTTTATGGCTTCAGCGAGATGTACTTCGGCCTGCTCCTCTGGAGAGGGCGGGGTGGGAGGGGCATCGGGAGATGGGCCTACATCTTGTGCCACATCTTGTGCCACATCTTGTGCCACCTGTGCCGCTTGTACCGCCTGCTGCTCCACACGGTGCACTGCCTCTTGTGCGGTGTCCTGCGGTGCGCTCTGGGCGGGCTGTTCACCTCCGTAGAAGGACGATTCGGCAGGAGGAGGTTCGTCTTGTTCTGCCGCCGTCTGGCCGCTATCGACCGAGAACGCGGTGGAAGGCTCGTCGGTGCTTGGTTCCTCGTCAAGCGAGAATGATGGCCCTTGCTTCGACTGGGTCGTGTCTTCCGGGACATTTGGTACGCTTGACGTGTCTGGTATATCCGACGAATGTACCGCCTCTGCCAACGTGTCCGCGGCCTCGGGCGGGTGCTCCCTGTGAGGGACATCGGTCGGGCTGGTGAGTGGAAGCTCGGCTGCCGCAGGCTCAAGCGAAGGAGGGACAGGGAGCGACTGATCGATGGGTTGCAAAAGCCCTTGTTGGAGAAGCCCCTGCAACGATTGTCGCAGTTCGGTCAGCTTCGCATTCCATTGCTGGGTTTCGGCAACGACCTTGTCGCGCTCCTCGTGAGCCTCTTGCAGCAGGTGTTCTCGCTCTTGGCGTGCCAGCTCTTTTTCGTGCTCAATAGCGGCAAGTGCTTGTTCGCGTTCTTTGGCAAGCGCATCTTTTTCTTGCCTGCGCATGTCGGCAAGATGCTCGGCGTGCTCCTGACGCTCCCGCGCCATCGTCACGCGCACGTCTCCCATCTCCCGGCGTAGATCGTCAAGCTGCCTTTGGAGCATCTCTCGTTCTTGCTGATAGCGGGAGAGGAGCCTTCCTGCCTCATTCTCCATTTGGGTCGTGAGATCACTGGCGAGTTGTAGCGTGTGGGCGATGCTCTCTTGTGTTTGTTGTTCTATTTTTTGGTAGAGAGCAAATCGTTCTTGCGCCCATTCGCTAAAAGTCTGTTCATCATCTCGTGTATTTTCTACAGGAGATATTGAGGATGTGTCTGATCTCTGCAATACAAACCCTCCATCGCTAATAATTGTACCTGAGTGTTCCTCTGGTGTCAAACAAAACATACTATTTACGGTAGTAGAAACACCTTTCCTTACAAAGGATGTATATCCCCAAGGAAAACCTACTACTCATGATAGTAGAAATAGCCGTATACGTCGATTTCTATCGAAATATCATGTTCCGCCTACTATCTTAAACCACTCCTCTACGATTTTTGCCGTACCACCACAAGAATTGCACTCCCTACCACCCAACACATCAAGGAGAGTGCCAACGCCACATAGAGCCGTTGATGGTTTTGCTGCTGTGTTTCTTCTCCCGCCTGCGGCAGCCGCGATTGTGGGACAGTGCGCTGCCACAACGATGGAGAAGGTGTATAGGTTGGGAATAGAACCGATGTTGGTGTTGGTGACGCCATGTGTGTGGATGTCGGGGTGGGAGTCGGGAAATGCGTCGGCTCACGCGTCTCCAAGCGCAATGGCTGCCAGGTCGGCTCAAGCGTTGGGCGTGGCTGCCCCTGCGCAAAGGCGATTGTTCCCCGCCCGCACAGCGCCATCTGCCCACACACCACCATCCCCACAATTCCCCCCACAATCATCGCCCATATTCCGATTGTTCGTAACGTACCCATGATGGCTACGATTATACGCGATTTTTTTATGGTGAGATAATCCGTGAGAACGGGGAGGAAAGATTATTCTCTTCATTTTGCTCTTCAACCGTCCCCACGCCTGCTTGCCCATAGGAGTCTGCCAGCGCATACAGCGTGACCTCGCCCTCGTAAGGCAACCGCAGTAGGTTGGAGTAGGATGGATTGGCGTGGCGCGATTCAAGAATCCGCACTTCCTCCGCCTCTAGCCCTTCCACCAGCCAAGTTGAGCCATAGCGGCATTGTTCTGTCCACGGCTCATTGACGACCGGCGGGTGAGGCGGGTTCACATAGAGATCAACCCAGAATGAGGTGGTGATAGGGGTCGTCCCTTGGTTGTGGATACGAAGCTGTACATTCACCACGTCCTCTGCGGTAGGGAGGTTGGGGGTGATACCCACAATCTCCACTGCCACGTCCGGGTCAGGAATGGGAGGCTCAGGAATGGGAGGCTCAGGGACGGGAGACTTAGGAATGGACGACGGCGATGGGGTCGCACGAAAAGCCGTACCCGTTGGCGAGGCGGAGGGAATATGCGTAGCAATCGTGGGTACGAACGTAGGAGGTATGTCCCGTATGTCCCCTGACCCCGCCAAGAGAGATGGCGATGTGGTGGGGATGGTGGGGGTTGTTTGGGGGGTTAGTCCTCCCTGCGTGCCAAGTTGATAGAGCATCACGAACAAGAGCAGCATCAGCGCGGGGATAAGCACCCATACCGCAAGCCTATGGCGTGGTCGTTCAGGGAGTTCAAGCGTCTCTTCGGTCGGCTCGTCCACCCACACCTGCCCATCCAACGCGGGTTCTTCATATTGGCTGCTTTCTTGGCTGCTTTCTTGGCTACTTTCTTGGCTGTTCTCTTGGCTACTCTCCACCCGATTATGCGGTAGATTAGGTACTTCGTGTTCGCTGGTGGTATATAGTTCTGGGGGAGGGGCGAAACGTTGGCGCAAGAGGTTTTCTAGCTCATGGGGCAAACACGGTTCTTGTGCCGTTTCCACAAACCCCGCGTCAGGCAGAGCAACATTGTCGTGCAGAACGATGAGATCGGGTTCGTGGGGCAGTGTTCGGTAGCTCGCCAGGATAGCGGTATAGCCGATCTGGTCGCTGTAGACCACTAATGCTATCTGCGAGAGCGATGTACTGGTGTGGAGGTCATCCGGGGAGGCAAAAACCGTGACGCGATAGCCCGCCCGTTCGATAGCCGCGCCAAACTGACGCATTTGTGGCCGTGTAACCGCAACAATGGCCGCTATTGGTTGTTCCATACGGATAGTCCTGAATAAGAGAGAAAGAGCCGGTTGTCGTACCTCTATGATACAACATCCGGCTCTCTGGCTGTGTTCATTTTCCTATACAGGCTTCGCTATATGCGTAGCGGCGTGGGGATATCGCTCAAGAGAGCTTTAGATACCGGCCGCTTTGCGCAATGCATCTGCCTTGTCGGTGCGCTCCCACGGCAGATCCACATCCGTGCGGCCAAAGTGGCCGTAGGCTGCGGTCTGGCGGTAGATGGGCCGTCGCAGATCGAGGTCGCGGATGAACGCGCCCGGGCGGAGGTCGAAGTGCTCATCAACCAAGCGCATGATGACCTCATCGCTGACCTTGCCAGTGCCAAACGTCTCAACGCTGACGGACAAGGGCTGCGCGACACCGATAGCGTAGCTGAGCTGCACCTCGAAGCGGTCGGCCAGGCCAGCCGCGACGATGTTCTTGGCAACATAGCGGGCGGCATAGGCGGCACTGCGGTCGACCTTCGTCGGGTCTTTGCCGCTGAATGCCCCACCGCCGTGGCGGGCCACGCCACCGTAGGTGTCAACGATAATCTTGCGGCCAGTCAAGCCGGCGTCGCCCATTGGGCCACCTGTCACGAAGCGGCCAGTTGGGTTGACAAAAAACTTGGTTTTGTCGTCGAGCAACTCGGTAGGAATGACGGGCCGGATGACCTGCTCAATCATATCCTGCTTGATCTGCTCTTGGGAGACCTCTGGCGAATGCTGCGTGCTCACCAGCACGGTATCGACCCGCACCGGCTTGCCATAGGAGTACTCCACCGTCACCTGGCTCTTGGCGTCGGGGCGGAGATAGGCAATCTCACCACTCTTGCGCAAGTCGCGGTGGCGGCGCATCAGCCGGTGAGAGAGCGCCATCGTCAACGGCATATACTCAGGGGTTTCGTTGCAGGCGAAGCCGATCATCATGCCCTGGTCGCCCGCACCAACCGACTCAACTTCCTCTTCGGTCATTGAGCGGTCGCGGCTTTCAAGCGCGCGGTCAACGCCTTGGGCAATGTCGGAGGATTGGCGACCAAGGCTGACCATCACGCCGCAGGTATCGGCATCAAACCCCATGGAGGAGTCGGTGTAGCCAATATCGCGGACGGTTTGGCGGACAATCTCAGGCACATTGACCTGGCTCTGCGTGGTGACTTCCCCAATAATCATCACCAAGCCGGTGGTGGTGGCCGTCTCGCACGCCACGCGGGAACGGGGATCTTGCTCCAGCATGGCGTCGAGAATGGCATCGCTAATCTGGTCACACATCTTGTCCGGGTGACCTTCAGAAACAGACTCGCTCGTAAAGAAGAGGCGAGGCGCATTAATAAGGGTTGTTGACATAGTTACCTTTTCCTAATAGAGACACAGAGCTCTTATTATACGTGTTTTTTTCAACGATATTGTTGCCAAAAGCCCCGATTTAGGTGCCCTCGTTCCAGGAGTTGAGGTATTTCTCTTGCTCAGCGGTCAGCTCATCAAGTGTAATGCCCATGGCGCGGAGCTTGAGTGCGGCAATTTCAACATCAAGCTCTTTCGGCAGCGAGAGCACCACCCCGTGTTGCAGTTGGCCGGAGTTCTTGACGAGATACTCGGAAGCAAGCGCTTGGTTGGCGAAGCTCATATCCATCACGGCACTGGGGTGACCCTCGGCGCTGGCCAAGTTAATCAAGCGGCCTTCGCCAAGCAGGTTGATCTTGCGGCCATCTTTCATAATGTATTGGTCGACGAAGGCGCGGGGTTGGCGCTTCTCAACGGCCATCTCCTCAAGCGCGGGGATGTTGATCTCGACGTTGAAGTGGCCACTGTTGGCAACCACACACCCATCTTTCATCGCCTCAAAGTCGTCAACATCGAGCACGTGCTTGTCGCCGGTCGCCGTGACGATGAAGTCGGAGATAGCAGCCGCTTTGCTCATTGGCATCACGCGGAAGCCGTCCATCACAGCCTCAAGCGCGCGGATGGGGTCTATCTCGGTGACGACAACGTTTGCGCCCATACCGCGGGCACGCTCGGCGATACCGCGGGAGCAGTAGCCATACCCACCAACGGTGAAGACTTTCCCAGCAATCAAGATGTTGGTGGCGCGGATAACGCCGTCAATGGTGCTTTGACCGGTGCCGTAGCGGTTGTCGAAGAGGTGCTTGGTAGCGCTATCGTTGACGGCAATCACCGGGAACTTCAACACGCCGTCGTTGGCCATCGCGCGGAGGCGAATGACGCCGGTCGTGGTCTCTTCGGTGCTCCCGTAGATGTTGGGGATGAGGTCTGGGCGGTCGTTGAGCAAGCCGCTCACCAAGTCGGCCCCATCATCCATCGTGATCTGCGGGTTGTGGTCAAGCGCAGACTTGAGGTGCTGGTAGTAGACGTCGTTGTTCTCGCCCTTGATGGCGTAGACAGGGATTTCGTCGTGCTTGACCAGCGCGGCGGCCAGGTCGTCTTGCGTGCTGAGTGGGTTGGAGGCACACAGCACCACATCGGCACCGCCCGCCTTCAACGTGCGCATCAGGTTGCCGGTCTCAGTGGTCACGTGCAGACAGGCGCTCAAGCGCACGCCCTCAAGCGGACGCTCCTTCTCGAATCGCTCGCGGACGAGACGCAACACCGGCATCTCTTGCTCGGCCCACATCATTCGCCGAAGGCCTTCATCTGCCAATTTAATGTCTTTTACGTCGTGATTTACACTCATCTGGAAAAAACTCCTCTATATACTTACTTAACTAATGACTCAATAAACTCATTCGTACCAAAGTTGTCCTTGTATCGAGAGACAAACTCTTGGAGGGTGTATTGATGCTCTTGACACCCGTGTTTCTCAATCGCATAGACCGCTGACAAGGCGGCAATTCGGCCGGTGACCTCCAGCGGGAAGCCGCGTACCAGCCCAAATGCAAACCCGCCTAGGTAGGCATCGCCTGCGCCGGTGGGGTCGCGTACTTCGTGGATCTTGGCCAGCGGGATGTTAATCTCCGTTTGCCCGCCATCTTCGCTGTTGACGTAGATAGTTGAGCCTTGCTCACCACGGGTGATGACGGTCATTGGAGCCTTCTTAATCAGCTCTTCCTCGCTCATCTCCAGCAGCCGCGCCATCATCCCAAACTCATAGTCGTTCCCAATCAAGACGCGCGCGCCCACCAGACCGGCGTGGATCTGCTCTGGCTCCATACGTGGGGTTTGCTTGCCTGGGTCGAAGATGTAGGGGATGTTGTTGCGTTGGCAGTCGAGCGCCAACAGTTTCATCGCTTCGGAGTCGGAGGGGGAGATCAACACGAGGTCGTTTTCCCCAAACCCCTTGTCACCAAGCGTGAGCTCACGCGCATTTGGCATAGCGCCAGCGTAGAAGGCAACGATTTGGTTATCTGCCTTGTCAGTGGTGATGAAGCAGGATGAGGTTGATTCGTTGGGGATGACCTTGATGTGGTTGGTATCAACACCGTGGTCATTCATCCACGTGCGGTAGTCGTCAAAATCTTCGCCCACCGCGCCGACGATCTTGGGGGGTTCTCCCAAGAGGGCGATGTTGTAGGCGATGTTGCCCGCGACACCACCGCGCATCTTTTGCATCGAATCAACGAGAAAACTAACCGAAAGAATGTGGGCTTTTTCGGGGAGGATATGATCTTTGAAATAGCCCGGAAAATCCATAATGTAGTCGTAGGCCAAAGAGCCTGTGACAACAATACTCATAAAAAACTGTGCTCCTCTTACTGATGTGACACCAAGCCATAAAACGAACGTACCTGATGAGAGACAGCACGGCACAAAGACAGTGCATACTCAGCGGCAGCAGTCGATATATGAGCGAGGCTATCGTTGGTGCTAATAAAAGAGGCGTGTACAAACTGCATTGGTGAGAGAGCGACAGCGGTACTTAGTCGATCCACAATCGCCACAAACCGCTCTGTCAATGATTCGGTGGTTTCGAGCCTCAATGCCTCTTCGTCGGCTGGAACGATTCCGCAGAGCAAATAACCGGGTCGCTCAAGAAAACGCGGCAGGTGGTCTGCCGCTTGGAAGAGCATATCGCTGTGATAGTAGATGTCAAACCCTAGGAGTTCGACCGATGTATCAAGAATGGGTGTCCACGACGAAAGGGACGAAGACTCTTTTGCGAGGGCACTCATCTCACTACCGATAATCACTCCACGACATCCTTGTATTCCAGCAAACAGAAGCTCAAAATACTCAACACAATGTTCCCATTCGAGTGGGAAGAAGGGAGAATGAATGGAATCGAGGAACGGCTCTTCAAAACAAACCAAGACATCGTTGGCAAGGGTTGCGCATTTTGCTGATAACCAAGCAGAACGTAGGGCGGTGAGGTGCACTAATGCTTCAAACAACATTGGGTTGTAGAGGAGTGGACGCTCTTGCTCATCTGTGAGGTATAACCCCAAGCTAAGAATCCCTACTTGTTGGCTCTGAATGGCAGATCCTCCAAACACATTTCCAGGAATGCGCAATAATTCTGTGAGTGCGGCGGCATGGTCTGCCGACAACGCCCCGACCGCATGATTATTACGTAGGTAGGCCAGCGAGATATGGTGTATACCTTCTTGCGCTTCGTGCTGGTCAACATACACCCGCTTGGCAACATTATCGATCTTGATACCGGGAAACCCGGCGGCTCCTTGTACAAACAGTTGTTCACGGAAGCTTCGCTTCGGCAACCGCGGCCATGTGACAATCTCGCGTTGTACCATCGGCTGTGCGAACTGTGCTGGCTGTGCCGATTGTGCCGATTGTACGGGAGCATTCGCCCCCATCATCTGCGAGGTTTGCGGTGCCTGTGAGGCCTGCGAAGCTTGTTGTACCGTCTGTTGTTGTGCGGCGTGTTTCGCCGAAACAGATGGGACAAGCAACCCCATTGCTGCTGATGGGTTTGTATGTGGCAACCCACTTCGTGCTAATGGCAAGCAGGTGGGCTGAAATGAGAGTGGCATAGGCGGCGCAATGCATCCTCGAATGGAGGAGAGATGACCCCTTGCTCTGTGATAATCCCCGCAATCAGCTCGTGTGGTGTCACATCAAATGCTGGGTGCGCAGCCTGCGTCCCTTCGGGAGCGATACGTCGCCCATTGATGTTGGTCACTTCTTCGGCTGAACGTTCCTCAATCGGGATCTGGCTGCCGTTTGCGAGCGATAGATCGACCGTTGAGAATGGAGCGGCGACATAGAGCGGGATGTTGTGATATTTTGCAAGCACACCCAAGCTGTAGGTGCCAATTTTGTTGGCCACATCGCCGTTTGCCACGATGCGGTCGGCCCCCACAATAATGCAATCGATCTCGCCGCGGCTCATATAGAAGCCTGCCATATTGTCGGTGATGAGCGTGTGGGGAATACCGGCGTCCCACAGTTCCCATGCTGTCAACCGTGCGCCTTGCAAGAACGGCCGCGTCTCGTCAACGAAGACATGGAGCGGATGGTTCTGGCTGTGAGCGGTGCGGATAGGCGCAAGTGCGGTGCCATACCCCGCCGTGGCCAATCCACCGGCGTTGCAGTGCGTCAGCACGTGCCCACGTTCGGGGATAAGCGGCGCGCCGTGGTCACCAATCGCGTGGCACATCGCCAGATCCTCATTAAGGATCGTGTGTGCTTCATCGAGCATCGCGGCTTGGAGCGCTTCGACTGTCTCAAGAGCGCGCGCGTAGGCAATGGCGAGCATTCGCTTGGTAGCCCAGCTCAGGTTCACGGCAGTTGGGCGTTGCGCGTCGAGCGTTTTTTTGGCGTGCGCCAATTCTCCCTGCAACGCTTCCACGGATGAGGCGGAACTCGTGTGTGCCGCGAGTGCCATCCCATAAGCTGCAGTACAGCCAATCGCAGGGGCACCACGCACCTGCATGGTCTTGATAGCACGGGCGACATCTTGCAGTGTCTCACATCGAACAACTTCTTGCTCAAGCGGCAACCGCAATTGATCAACCAAACAGACGGTATTGTTTTCCCACCAAACAGTTCGTAATTCGTTTTGTGTCATCATCATCAAACGGCGTGCAGTGCTGAATGACACTGCATCAATACACATCCTGAATATGGGGGTTAGTGTCCCGCACGATATCCGTCACGTATTTCGTGAACACACCTCACCCAGAGAACGGAAACCCCGAAAGCATGTGGGTGATGGGTTCAATTCCATAAAAAAGCTTACGGCAGGGCAACGATCTAGCCCCTGGAGCGTAAGCAAGCATTCTGATTATGAACACTTCTTTTAGCCAAAGGTGATTGTAGCATAAGAGCAGGAATAGTGCAAGTGTAGAAACCAATTTCTCTGGAAAATACCGTCTCAACAAGGTAGGGTATTATCTTTTAGAATGGTGAATATCACCAAAAAAATCCTTTATGATATTTCGCTTGCTTGCACAAGAGCCAACCCTTGTTGCCGAAGTGCATAGGCTATCCCCATTTGGAGGTTTGCGCAGGTTTGTATCGTAGCAAAATCAACACAAAGATGTACCATCGTTTGTGCGACGGCTGGGCTGATGCCTGCTAACACCACATGCGACCCCAGGAGATTGGCTGCTTTGGCTGTCTGAATGAGGTGATTTGCCACGGTATTATCGACAAAAGCCACACCCGTGATATCTATAATCACATACTCTGCCTCGTGGGCAAAGAGAGCCTCCAAGACGGCTTCCATCATTTGTGTGGCGCGCTGCTCATCGAGTTCACCAACAAGCGGTAAGATAAGAATGCCATTGTGAACGGGAACGATAGGGGTCGAGAGTTGGCGAATTTTCCACACCTGGTCGCGGATGACCTGCTCACGGGCGTGGGAATAGCTCTCAACCAGCGCCATCATCCCCGGAAAGACAATCTGAAACATACGCATTGACCACCATGCACACGCCTCATCATCATCGGCAAAGAGGTCGTCTCGGAAAAATTCGGTGATATAGTCGAGGATAATGTAGGTGCCTTGCAAGATATCTTGCACGCCGCCGCGGGTGGCACGGGACGGGCCAATGCGGTTCCAGTGCTCTTGAAATACCGAAGAAGAGGGGTCGAGAGTGGGGGAATAGAGGTCGGCCCGGAACGGGGGGAACGCAGAAGCGATTAGCGCGCGAGCGCGGTCGGGCGGGAGCGAGGTGTAGGTGGGGATCTCTGCCGCGATAATGCGCTGATAGGACTCCTCAATGAAGTGATCTAGGTGGCGGTCGAAGGCGTGGATCACTCGTTGGGCGGCGGTATATTGCGTCGCTTCGGTACATTCCTTCACTCCGTCCTCGCAATGTGTGGAAGCACTTTCTCTGGATGCCATTGATCACCTCTCCGGCACAACAACGCAACCAATACTCCGGTCGAAGTATGGGCACGTACTCGTTCGGTTACTGGCTCAATCGACGGCAGATCGGGCGGAAGATTGACCGGAAGATTGACCGGCAGATCGACCGGCAAATCGACCGGCAACCCGTGTCCGACCCGCTTGGCCTGCTCTTCATCCAACGAGACAGACGGCAGATGAGCCACTCCCGTCTCCGGCGGGAGCAACACCTGCTCAAGCAATCCATCTTCTTCCTGCAGCGCAGCCAATGAAACCGCATTCTCAAGGGAGAAGGGGCCAACGTGTGTTCGTTCCAGCATCGCCACATGCGCACCGCACCCAAGCGCCTCGCCAATATCCCGTGCCAGCGAGCGGATATACGTCCCCTTGCTGCACACGATGTCAAGCACCAGCTGATCGGTGAGCGGGTAGGCAGTCTGGTCATCAATCTGCTCAACCGTCACCTGGCGAGGCGGGCGTTCGACGGTTTGATTGGCCCGCGCCAACTCGTACAACCGTTTCCCGTGGTGGTGGACGGCGGAGTACATAGGCGGCACTTGCATAATCGTACCACAGAATGTCGTAATCGTCTTCTCAACCGTTCCCTGGTCAAGCACCGGAACGGGCCGCTCAGCAATCACCGTCCCTTCGGCATCATCTGTATCGGTGGTGATGCCTAATTGTACCACGGTGCGGTAGCCTTTGGAGGTGTTGGTCAGATATTCAATCAAGCGCGTTGCCTGCCCCACTGCCACTGGCAATACGCCCGTCGCCGCCGGATCGAGTGTCCCCGCATGGCCGACTTTGACCTTGCGGCCAGTTGTGCGGCTGACTATCTGCCGAACGCGCGCCACCACGTCGTGCGAGGTTAGCCCTTTGGGCTTGTTGATGTTGAGAAATCCGATCATCTGGCCCCCATTGCTCCTATGGCTCCCATGGCTCATCATGCGATGTATTGCTCTCCTTCAATAACTTCTTCATCCCCCTGCAATGCTGCCTTCACCACGGGGATGACCTCTTGCTGCGCCTCGTCAAGCGTCAGCTCAAGGGTCGCGCCTGCGGCTTGGGCGTGCCCCCCACCGCCCCACCGCTTGGCAATCTCCGCAACGTTGACGGTCGGGTTGGAGCGGAAACTCGCCTTCACGTGGCGGGATTCGAGCTCTTTGAAGAGCACACACGCGCGCATCCCTTCGAGGCTCGCCATAATACTCACCGCCCAATTGCTATCGTAGTCTGCTGCCCCTGCCCCCTCGATCATCTGTATGGAGATAGACGACCATATCAGATCGCCGTCGCGCTTCATATTCGATAAAATCGCCCCCATCAGCTTGGTGGCGGTGAATGGGTGCGAGTGGTACAGCGCATTGGCAATCCCTTTATGATCCGCCCCCGCCGCCATCAATTCTCCCGCGATGTGCAAGGTTGCGGGTGTGGTGCTAGTGGTTTGGAACGTCTGCGTATCGGTGGTAACCCCCATCAGCAGGCAGGTGGCGATATTGGGCGTGATAGCAACCTCCATCTCGCGGAAGAGCCGGTAGACAAGCTCGGCGCACGATGGCGATTGCGAGTCGATGAGGCTGACCAAACTCTGGTTGTTTTCGCAGAGGTGGTGATCAATGATGATCGTTGGGCAAGCGTGCACCCAATCTGGTCGTTCTTCATAGATAAGCCCAAGCCGCATGTAATCCGACAGATCGACGATGATGAGCAGGTCGCACGGCGGCATATCCATACCAGTTTCGTACACCTGGATGTGTTCCGTGCCGGGGAGGGCTCTGGTGAAGTGCGGCAGCCGCGATGGAGCCATCGCCACGACTTCCTTGGGGGCAGCGCCATTTCGGTGTTCGTGCCACGCTTGCAGCATATGATAGACACCCAACGTAGAGCCAATCGCATCGCCGTCGGGGTTGACGTGCGACAAGATACCAATGCGCGTTGCCTGCGAGATAGCTTCGATGATATGTGGAGCCGCCTCTTCTGGCCGGATGCACGATATATTTTTCTTCATACGAGGTTCCTTTTTTTCAGAGTGGAAGAATCGCGCGCTATTCGCGATGCTCCAATCGATAGACCGTATATCCTGAACGTTTCTTGGCCTGCTTTAGTTTCAAATTGTGGCGCACACCGATTTTGGGGATCAGGTGATTGAGGCCACTCACCGCAACAAACCAAAACACCCCGCCCTGCCGCAAAAGGCGGAGCGGGGCGAGGAGAAACTCCTCTTCAATCGCCGTATCGCCTATTTTGGCGGGGATGTTGGAAACAATCAGGTCGTAGGGAGCGGGGGGGACAGCCTCTATCCCCACACTCCCCACCACCTCCACATTTGTGACCCCGTTGAGGTGCGCATTGTGGCGGGCATAGCGCACCGCAAGCAGGTCTTTATCGGCCAGCACCACATCCGCCGCCGGATAGTGGCGGGCAAGCACCACCCCCAATATCCCGCACCCACACCCTAGGTCGAGGATGCGGGCCGACTCGTTCCCCACAAGATCGGCAGGAGGGTCGAGCGTGCGGAGGAGCAGATCTGTCCCCTTGTCGATTTCGTGCGAGGAGAAGATGGTATGCGCGACATCGAAGGTGAAGGTGTGTTCCCGCCAGTGGTAGGAAAGCTGCTTTTTGAAATAGGTATCAAAAACGTCCATATTTGAGGTATTTACCAATCAATAACAAGAGTCAAAAAGTGCAGGAACCCATCTTCCCTCTTTTTCTTCGTCCTTCTGTGATCTGCAATCTAGAACGTGTTCTTGAGTGCAATTTGGGGGAGAGGTTCCTGCCCTCGTGTGGTGTTCTTTCTGCTACGTGGGGGGATGAAAATTGTCTTAGTTGCCCTTAGAGCCATCTTGGCTGTCCTGGCTATCCTGATCGTCCTGGCTATCCTGGTCGTCCTGGCTATCCTGATCGTCCTGGCTATCCTGGTCGTCCTGGCTGTGTCGGATGACCTGCTCTTGCTTGATATCTTGCAGGATCGTATCGATACGCATACTATAGTCTAATGAGGTATCGAGTTGGAGGCGAAGCTCAGGGACGAAGCGCAAATGCCGCATTTCTTCGGCAATGCGCCGCCGCAAAAACCCCTGAGCACTGCGCAGCCCGCTCATGGTTTCGGCGCGTTGCTGCTCATCGCCCATAATCGAGATGCGAACCCGCGCGTGGCGGATGTCGGCACTGACATCAACCCCCACGACTGTCGCGAACCCCACGCGCGGGTCTTTCAACTCGTTTTGGATAACATCGCCCAATACGCGCTGAATCGTACCGGCGACTTGCTGTGTCCGTTGTTTTGAGGACATAGTACCAATTTTCCGTTAGGCGTTGCGTTCTATCTGCTCTTTTCGATAGAACTCCATCGTATCGGCGACTTTTACATCGCTAAATCCATCGACAACGAGGCCACACTCATAGCCAGCAGTGACTTCGCGGACGTCATCTTTAAACCGTTTGAGGCTGTTGATGCGCCCATCGTGCATCACCACGCCATTGCGCAGCACCCGCACTTTCAGCGAGCGGTTGATCTTCCCATCGGTGATATTCAGACCGGCAACGACTTCGCGGCTTGGCAAGCGGAATGTCTCTCGCACCTCGGCAAAGCCTTCGATCACTTCTTGATACTCGGGATCGAGCAAGCCGACCATCGCCTTCTTGATATCCTCGGTCAGTTGGTAGATGACGTTATAATAACGGATATCCACCCCGCGTTGTTCGGCGGCTTTGCGGGCGATGGGGTGCGGGCGGGTGTTAAAGCCAATGATGATTGAGTTGCTCACCACGGCCAGGTTGACGTCGCTCTCGGTGATCGTCCCCGTCCCGCGGTGGATAATCTTGAGCTGCACTTCGCTCAGGTTGTCGTTGAGCTGCTGGACTTGGTGTTCAATCGCGCCGATGGAGCCTTGCACATCCGCTTTGATGATGAGGTTGAGTTCCTTGACTTTGCCTTCCTGTATCTTGCTAAAGACATCGTCCAAGCTCATCCCCTGCGGCGTGCTAATCATCTCTAGCCGTCGTTGCCGCTGGCGTTGCATCGCAATTTCGCGGGCGGTTTGGAGGTCGTCCATCACTTGGAGAATATCACCAGCTTCCGGCACATCCTCCAGCCCCAAAATCTCCACCGGCATAGAAGGCTCTGCCTGACGCAATCGCTTACCGTTGTCGCCAAACATCGTCTTGACCTTCCCCGACACGCAGCCAACCAGCACATTGTCCTCAAGCCGCAGCGTCCCATTTTGGATAAGCGCACGGGCAACTGACCCGCGGTTCTTATCCATTTCGGCCTCGACAATCGTCCCGACTGCTTTGGCGCGGGGGTTGGCCTTGAGATCTTCCAAATCGGAAACCAACAAAATCATCTCCAACAAGCCATCGATATTGATCTTCTGGCGTGCAGAGACCTCAACTGATGGTACATCCCCGCCATACTCCTCAATCACAATCCCATAGTTAATGAGTTGTTGTTTCACGCGGTCGGGATTGGCTCCGGGAAGGTCTATCTTGTTGATGGCGACGATCATCGGGTCGCCAGCCGCCTTTACGTGCGAAATGGCTTCGATGGTCTGTGGCATCACGCCATCATCGGCAGCCACCACCAACACGACAATATCCGTGACCTGTGCCCCACGCGCCCGCATCGCGGTAAAAGCTTCGTGGCCGGGGGTGTCGAGGAAGGAAATCTTGCGTCCGTGCACCTCGATCTGGTAGGCACCGATATGTTGGGTAATACCGCCCGCTTCGCCTTCCGCCACACGGGAGGATCGGATGGCGTCGAGGAGCTTGGTCTTCCCGTGGTCAACGTGACCCATAATCGTCACGACGGGCGGCCGGGTGATCATATCTTCTGCCGACTCTTTTTCGAGTACTTCAGTGATATTCTCGACCACTTCGGCATATTTCTCAGGTACCTTCTCCGTGGTCTCGAGGTTGAAGTCTGTTGCAATCAATGCAGCCGTCTCGTAGTCGATCTGCTGATTGATATTGGCAATAACTCCGCCCTTCATCAAGACCTTGAGAATTTCGGCGGCGCTAATTCCGGTCGCTTCAGAGAACTCCCGAATGGTCATGGTACTGGTCAGCTCAATTGGGCCGCGGTTGCGAACGGGAGGAGCGCTTCGTTGGGCGGATGTTTGTCGGGCACCGCCACCGCGTGAGGAATGACCACCACCGCGAACAGAGCGCGATTGATTTCGTCCATCTTCACCACCACGGTGCGGGCCACCGCGGGAGTTTCGCCCCCCACCACGGCCACCACCGCCAGACCGCGCCTGGTCGCCGCCCTCGTCTCCGGGGTGACGTTTGTTGCCGCCGCGGCTGCGTTGAGATACCCCACTGCGCGAACCACCCCCACCACTGGTGTTGCCACCACGAGATGGGCCGCCACGAGGGCCTCCACCCCCGCCCGGGCCGCTGCCACGAGGGTTCCCGCCACTCGCACCACCACTGCGCGAACCACCCCCGCCAGTACCGCCACGGGAAGGCCCGCCGCCTGCACCACCACGAGGGTTGCCCCCACCTCCTCCACTCCCGCCGCCGCGGGGGGAGTTCCCTTCGCCGCTATTTGATCGTGTGCCGCCCCCGCCGGTGCGAGAGCTGCCGCTGCGGGTACTTGCACCACTGCGAGCATGGGGGCCGTTTTGAGTACGAGCGTTGTTGTTGCGTGTACCACCGCGGGTGCCACTGCGCGTATTGCCGCGCGATCCGCCCCCTCCTTGCGATCCACCACGAGGATCGGATGCTTTTTTGCGCTCGGCTGGTGGGCGATTATCGTCGGCTACTATTTGTTTCTTTGATACTTTGTCTTCTGACACGTTTTGCCCCCTCCCAGACTTTGAATCTTCAACAACGAAACATATTCTTCATTGCATGCTGGTATTTCAGAGCAATTGAAGAGCAGTGTCGTGCCAAACATCCAAAATCAATCTGTAGTTCTAGCCCAAAATCTCAGAGAACATATTGAGGATATTCTCTGGGGAAAAAGGCTCGACCGCTATCGCGGTGGCCCATTACGAATACACGTTCGTGGTGGCGGATATGTGTCTGGTGAGACCCGACCCGCTGGCCGTCGCCCACCCTCTGGAAACTCGCCAACCCACGGTTCCATTCTCATCTCTGTTGTTCCTCAAGCTGGTGCGCTATCTGCACGAGAGCCGCGCGATCTTCTGGTTGCAACGCCTTGATACGAAGCGCTCGTTCGATGTTCCGATGCTTGAGAGCTTTCTCCCAGCAGCGTGGGTTCCGACACAGGTACATCCCGCGGCCCTGGCGTTTGCCAGTCGGGTCAAGCTCGACATGGCTATCGGGAGCACGCACCAACCGAAAGAGGTCTCCCTTGGCACGACGCTGCCGACAGGCGACACATGTACGTTGTGGAATGTGGGTACGAAGGGCCAAAACCTGTCAGAGTCGTTATCTTGCGAGATGTACCATCGTATATACCTTTTTTATCATAATGACATCTCAGCTTACTGCGGTTATTCCCACGCCAAGACGGCACACAAGACGACACAATTGTATGGTTGTTTCAATGCATGGTACAACCGCACATCATTACAACCGTTACAATCATTACAATCGTTGTTTCCGGCTTCCTACTCGGCTTCCTGCTCATCTTCTGCAATGATATAGGATGCAACGAGTCGGTCATGATAATAGATATACAACTTTTGCGGTGTTGCGCGGATATCTACTGTTTCGCCAGCAAGATCGTCGCCCAAGGGGCCGTAATGCATATTTTGATAGACCACCGTGCCATCGAGCCGTACCTTGCGCGTTTCCAGTCGCGCGTTGGCCAGGGCGACCTCGGTCGCCATTGCCTCTGCATCGGCGGCTTCGCGGGCTTCGGTTGATTCGCGTTCTTCTTCGAGTAAGGCGGTGGCGCTCTTGATATCGATGCGCCAGCCGGTCAGTTTGGCTGCCAAGCGGACATTTTGCCCTTCGCGGCCTATCGCCAGGGAAAGCTGCTTGTCGGGCACAATCACCGTTGCCGAGTCTTCACGGTCGTCTTCGTGGAGATAGACCTCCACCACCTGTGCAGGCGAGAGCGCGTTGGCAATAAACTCTTTGGGGTCTGGCGACCACTGAACCACGTCTATTTTCTCGCCGTTGAGTTCATTGACGATATTCTGGATACGAATACCGCGCATCCCCACACACGAGCCAACCGGGTCAATGCCTTCTTGCCGCGCTGCGACGGCAACCTTGGTACGCAGCCCTGGCTCGCGGGCGACCGATTTCAGCTCGACCGTGTTGTTGTGAATTTCTGGCACTTCCATCTCAAAGAGACGGACAATCAGGTTGCGGTGGGCCCGAGAGGCTACCAACCGGGGGCGGTGATCGCGTTCGTCGCGCCGCACCTCAGTAAGGTAGACCTTGATGCGTTGGTTGATGTAGTAACGGTCAGATTCGACTTGCTCTTTGGGCGGCAAAATCGCTTCGGCCTTGCCCATTTCAAGGATGACATTGCCTTTGTTGAAGCGTTGAACCGTCGCCGTGACTAGCTCGCCTTGACGATCCATAAATTCGCCGTAGATATGTTCTCGTTCAACTTCTTTGATGCCCTGCAAAACGACTTGTTTCGCTGTTTGCGCAGCAATGCGGCCAAAGTCACGCGGGGTACTCTCGACAAAGACGACCTCTCCGACTTGAGCATCGGCCTTGGCACGGCGTGCTTTGGTGAGGTCTATCTCAAACCGGTCGTCAAGGACTTCCTCGACGACGTGTTTTTCAGAATAGACCCGCGCCACGCCGGTTTGCGGATCCATCTTGACGGAGATCTCGATGGGAGGCGGGTTGCTGCCAAGCGTTCGTTTGTACGCTGTAATCAGCGCCCGCTCCATCACATCAATGATGGCCTCACGCGGAATACCTCGTTCTGCTGCGATTTGTGAAATAGCTGTATAAAAATCACTCTTCATCGTGATTGGGCCCTCACAACCACCTAAAATCATTCGGTTGTTTTGTTTCGCCCGCCCCCATTCTCAAATTCATACTGTTTGCTACTCTGTGTGTGGAGGTTTTTTGAGAGAACGGAACATGCCCGTTCTTAACAACAATAAAAGTGGGAAAAACCCACTTTTGCAATAACTCCCATGCCTATCGACAACCCACGGGCTCAAGGGTGTGGGCTTGCGCTTGTTCCCGCCCCATCGAGGGGCAGCACAAGAAGCGGGTTGTTGGCCGCTCTTGGTTGCCATGCCAAGTCGTTTTGGTCGAAGCGACTCACACAACTTCTCTTCTGTATGGCACAAACATTCAAATTACGACACTCCGCATGGCCAAGACCAACGGCCTCTTCCGGCGGGCTCAAACTTTCATTGTAGTATAGCATTTTCAAGAGGGTTTTGCAAACCCAAGCGATTTTGTAGACGTTCTGTAGACGTTCTGTAGATGCTCTGTGAACGTTTTATAGACATCCTTACCGCCTTACGACCTTCTCCGCCGCTTAGGCCCATCCATACATTAAAGATATCATCTTTGGTTCTCTTGCGCTGCCACCGCATTCGTTGTAGACTTTACGCAGAGTGATGAAAGTACCCTCCCCGTCGTTGCTCACCGTGGGGGGTCGTTCTTTCTTATTGGCCATAGTACGACGTACGCGATTGTGAATTATCCAAGAACACGTTTCCCACAACCAAGAACCGTTGTTGATCCGCCACAGAGAAACCATCCAGAGAAACGGCCAAAGCCTGCTCATCGCTGGAGCCGCCAACGAATCAAGCAGATCCTGTGGCGTATCTTGATGCACCTCGTCGGATGGCCTATTGTTGCATTGGTGGTTGCTGCCCTTGTTGCAGAAATTGCAATGATTGTTCTGCTGACGGGCGAACGTGATTACACTGGCCGCATCTACCCCAATATCCACGTTCGGGGGGTGGATGTTGGCAACCGCGACTTTGACGATGCCCACCGCAAACTTGAGAGCCGCTATGCCTCTTTCCTCTTCAACCCCGTCGAGCTGCGCTACCACGATAAGATATGGCAACCAACTGCGTCTGACCTTGGGATAGCGGTCGATTTTGGGCAGGCTATCCGTGATGCGGCTGCTGTCGGACGGACTGAATCTCGTGCCGATAATACCCAGGTTATCGCGACGGTGTGGGAAAACGGGCTGGATCTGCCTCTCCATATGACCATCGATACGCAGGTTATGCAAAACTACCTGCTCTCTATCCTCCCCCACCTTGAAGAACCGCCGATCAATGCAGATGTTGAGCTGAATGCGGATCAGATTGTCGTGTCGCCAGAGCAGCCCGGCACACAAGTCCTAATAGACGAGACGATGAATGATATCATCGCGGCAGTGCAAACCATGCGGCAACAACGGGTTGCGGTGCGAACGCGGCCAATCTTTCCTATGGTGCGCGATGGCGATCTCTCCCCTATTCTCGCAAAACTCCACACCATGTTGGAAGAACCCATTCAGCTCATTAGCACGCACGGCAGTTGCATTGATGGCTGCCAGTGGACATGGGACTCGCGCATCATCGCCCAATGGCTTGACCTCTCGCACGGTAGAGCACCCGATGGTCGCCCTACTGTCGATGTTCAGATTTCACATGAGAAGATTCGTTCAGAGCTTGAGCAGATTGCGAGCGCGGTGCGCCAAGATGGCAATCCGCCGCGGGTCAATTGGAACAGTGGCAACCTGACCATCTTCCAGTATGGCACAGAGGGGCTTGGCCTTGATATCGAAAAGGCAATCGGGTATATCGACAATGCGCTCAAGGGCGGGCCGCGGAGCCTTGTCCTGCCAATGATCGCTATCCCGCCGCCCGTCCATGCTGGTAACATCCATCAGTTGGGCATAAATGATTTGGTAGGAGTTGGCGTGAGTTCATTCCGCGCCTCGCAGGCCTACCGTATCACGAATATCCAGGCGGGGTCACGCCGTATGCATGGCGTTCTTATCCCGCCAGATGGAGCCTTTTCCTTCAACCAAACACTTGGGAAAGTCGATGCGAGTGGGGGGTTTGTTCAAGGCTCTGCTATCGTCAACGACCGCACGCAGCAAGAATGGGGAGGCGGGTTGTGCCAAGTCTCAACGACGATGTTCCGGGCGGCATTCTGGGGCGGGATGCCCATTTTAGAGCGCCACGAACACAATTTCCGCATTGGGTGGTATGAAGAGCTGGGCGAACCGCCCGGCCTTGATGCTGCCATCTACACCGGCGCGCTCGATCTACGCTTCCGCAACAATACGGGCGGGTGGTTGCTGATCCAGTCGTGGGTTGACCTCTCCCGCCAACGTCTGACCATTGCGCTCTACGGCAAATCGCTCAACCGTACGGTCAACATGAGCCACCGCATCATTGGGCGTACCCCTGCGCCAACGAAGCCGATGGTGGTGAAAGACCCAAGTCTGCCTGCAGGCGTCAGGAAGCAAACCGATTGGGCACAACCCGGGCTGCAGGTTGAGGTCTACCGCGATGTGTGGCAAGATGGCCAACTCCTCCGCCGCGAGACCTTCCCTACCACCTTCAAGCCATGGCCCAATATCTTTGTTGAAGGCACCGGACGCTAGAACGCTAATACCCTATATTTCCCCTCTGAAAACCAAAGCACGCTTCCTCTCCCCGCGGTGAGCCAAGGGGAGATTCGACGTGCCCGGCATACTTGGTGTCGATGTGGGTAAAAACAGTTACTTGGTTTCGCGGTAGAGCACATGTCGCCGCACAATGGGGTCGTAGCGGCGGAGTTCCAAGCGATTGGGGTCATTCCGACGATTTTTCTCCGTCGTGTAGGTGTGCCCACTTTCGGTGCTCTTCAGCTTGATAACGATGCGATTTCCTTTTTTGCTTGCCATACAAAAACAGCGGCAAATGGTTCAATCACCCGCGGCGGGTGTGGGGGATATGCCGCCATCCTCCTTTCTATCACACACAGCGCTTGGCCCCCTCCAAGCTGCTGCCACATCTGGTGCCATATACAACCGGTTATTGTACCATACAAAACCGGGCATGATCTACCTTAATGACCTTGTGTTTCAGGGCAATCGCATCTTATCAGTTGCGTGCGTGTCAACGAGCGGGCATCATGAGCGTGATAACCGTTTTTCTGATGCTGGAGGATTGTGATGCCCATCCTACGTGATCTGGCCGTGAGCCAGTATTTTGCCACCGTGGAGGATCCACGGAT
>CAZGLO010000033.1:0-38275 GCA_964526735.1 uncultured Chloroflexaceae bacterium
TGGGCGGAGCGTGTCCTGAGAAGCTGTCTGCTTTCGCTGACAGAGTGATCACAGTACGTGCAATTGAGACCACAGGAAGCTGATATGTTTCCCTCCTGTGGTCTCTCGATGCCGTTCTCTTCGGGCTAGATGGGGATATGTCAGATGCGAAAAATCGCCGGTACTCGTCCAAACTGAAGCCGCGTCCCATCCCGAATAGCCATGGGTTTATCAGGGTCGATACGGTTGCCATCCACGCGGGTGTGGTTGGTGCTATTGAGGTCGGTGATCGTCCACTCGCCGTTTTGGTGGTCAATGCGGGCATGTTGACGGCTCACCCCGCCGGCCTCGCCGCCAAACGATGTCAAATCGACCTCTGGGAAGACATGGCTGACGGGATCTTCGCGCCCAATCACGAACTCTGACTTGTCCGACGGCAATGGAAACTCGTGTTTGCCCTCAAGCAAGACCAGGCGTGGCCGTGGGGTATGGGGTTCGGCTGCAGGGATGGGTTCTTCAGCGTCTGGCTGCCCTTGTTGGACAATTGTTTCTCCAACCGTCGCAGACACTTCTGCTGGGGCGGCTGGTGCAGCCGGTTTCCCATACAAAGCAGCTAACTCTGCCTCTACCTTGTTTAGTTCTCGACGGGCTTCGCGGATGCCGTCTTCAATAAACGAAGGCACTGAACCAGCAGGATAGCTATCGCGCATCTGCTCAAACTGCGACGCGGTGTCGCTATGCACCTTGATCAGGTTTTCCAACCGTGTAACGGCTTCGGGATCTGGCCCGGTGGGTTCTCTTGCCAGCTCATCGAGCCGCTCTTGTGCCTTTTGAAGCTCTGTGCGTGCACCTTCTAGCCCTTGCTTCAGATAGGCTGGCTCTGCGCCCTGCGGATAGGCAGAGATCATCTGTTCCATCTGCTTGATCGTCTGCTGATGGCGGGTAATCTCTTCCTCAAGCTGCTGACGTTCCGCCTCGTGCGGTGCGGAGGGCGATTCTTCTTCGGCGGTGGGGGCGATGACTGGTTGTGCGTCTTCAGCCATCTCCATTACGTCTGCCATGTCAGCCGCTTCTGTTTCCTCCTGCTCTTCGCCTTCCTGTTGTGCCTGCTGCTCTTGGCGAGAGAGCATTTCTGGCATCACACTCTCGAGCGAAGCAACATCTTGCTCCATACCAGAAGCAGGAACAGGTTCTGCATCTTGCGGTTGCTGTTCATGCTGCGGTTCTTGCACATCCGCCTGCATTTGCTCGTCTGGTGGTTCCGATCCACCGACTGGTTGTTCATCTGTCTCTTTTGCGCCTGCCATTGCGTCTGCCATATCTTCCGCCTGCATCCCTGCCTCCGCAGTTGTTGTGACAGGAATTTCTTGCGGTGGTGGCTCTACTGGTGGCTCTACTGGTTGGGAGGGAACAACCTCTCGTGGTGGCTCTGTTGCCATCGTGCTGCCACTCTCAGGGGTATGAGGCATAGCAGGAGGCCCACTTGTCTGCCCCTGGTCAGCTTGGTTTGCTTGGTTTGCTTGGTCATCCGCGATATCCGGCGAGATATCTGCTTGACCAGGAGGCTGGTGCGGGGGAGCCTTCTCAGTAGGAGGTGGCGGAGAAACCACCGGCGGCGCAGCGACAGTCGGCGGGATCTGATATTGCTCTGTAGATGAGCCAGATGGAGTAGAAGGTTCGTTTGTTTCCATTACCGATTGGAGTTCTCGCCCACAATGCTCACAATAGGCTTGACCAGGGAGAGCCGGAGTATGACAGTTGGGACATGTAAGAGATTCGGGGTGTGCTGCTGGTGCAGCAGTACCTTCTCCTGATTCTTTCGTTGATGATATATGTTCTAGACGCGCCCCACATTGGTCACAGAACCGATTGATGGGTTCATTTTGCGCGCCACAAATATGGCAAGTAATCATTGTCCTCATCCTCGTTCATTGCTTACACTTCAAGAAAGCCCGACTTGCAACGAAGTGGGTATGTGTTTCAGTCTGACGCCTACCTGACCCTGTTCCTTGGCATGCGAGATATGCTAGATATGCGAGACACCCTACCTGAGTAGAATGAAGTCGGTGCTACCAAAAAAACGGAGAATACGACAGGTTTTCGCAAACATGACATGGCGAGCGTACATCGTGCTCGGAGCCGTTCTGAAACGGGAATTCTTGACCCTGTCTTTGTCTCCAAGGGGGTACCGAGCTTCGGTACAGGGGGGACCCGCCGACCATTCCGACGTATCCACACATCAACATGATAACGTATTCATCTCGATCACGGTCATGTCTCATCGTCGTCCAGGTTCTGGGTCAGACGACGGGTTGCATAGCGAAGTTCCTTTTGTGTCTCGGCGCTCAACTGTGCTCCCTGCTCCAACTCATCAGCATGTTGTTGGGCTTTGGCAGCAAGGTCAAGCTCCCCAAGGTCGAGCAGGCGGGTCGCGGCGGAGCGAAGCTTTTGTGTGGCAAGGCTCACATTGCCCACCTCGGCCTCTTCAAGCGCACGGGTCTGCAACTTGAACGCGGTCACTTTCTCCACGATATTCATCACACGGGGGGTATACTTTGCCTGCCGCGCATCGTCTACAAAGTCGAGCAAGATATCCTGCTTCATCATCTCTTCATTCGTCTGCCCAACCGGCACATAATGAAGCTCTGCCTGCGCAATGCGAAAGGTGCCGGTGGTGCGCGGAGGGATCAACATATCAAGCACGATACTGCTTGTGCCTTCGTAGACCAGATCACTCATGCGGACGGCCACTTCGCGCTCTCCGATAGGCTCATAGCCCAAGTTGGCGATGGAAGGAGCAACGCGGTGGACAGTACGTGGTGAGACATCCCGCACGAGCCGGAGGAGCAAGCGTACTTCTTTGGCGGCAGTGCCATGCGCTGTCTCAAGCGTGCGCTGGAAGTAGTAGTCGATAGTGGTGGGGTCGGCAATGTAGTCAGAATTGCCGTTGGTCAACGAGGCCAGATCGTCAAGCAATTGCTCATTCCACTCCGCCCCAAGCCCCAAGGCGGTAATCGTCACGCCCTCCTTGCCCAATGTTTCGGCGATGTGGCGGCAACTGTCTTCATCGCCCCACGTCTGGCCATCAGTTAAGACGAGCATGTGCGAGAGGAGGTTGCTAGAGAGATGTTTGCGAAGCTCCTTGCGCCCCTGCTCTAAGCCAAGCGACATCGCCGTGCCGCCCACCTCCTCAATCGTATCGACCTTGGCGATGAGCGCTTCTTTGTCTGTTGCCTGCGTGGCGGGGAGGATCACATCAACCGTATCATCAAAAATCACTAACGATACAATATCTTGCGGCGTGAGCGTTTCGATCACGCGCTTGGTTGCTTGTTTCATGTTGGCGAGCTTGTCGCCCTTCATTGAGCCAGAATGATCAAGGACAAGGCAGAAATTGAGCGGGAGCGAAACCGGCTGCTGTTGCGCAATCGGCTCGGCTTCGATGAACAGATAGTTGACCTGCGGAACGTCTCCCGATGGAACAGGAGTCCGTCCCCAGCTACAAGAAAGATTGACCCTATCAGACATGACAACCGTGTTTCCTTTCCAATCGCGCGCCCATCAACCCCCATGATGCCCACATGATGCCCAAAGGAAGGATGGATGTGGGAACCCAGGGCGTGGCGTTCAATGAAACCGTACCAGCACCGACGTGACGTTGTCTTCCCCGCCCGCATCGTTGGCGGCGCGTATCAGCTCTTTGCAAGCATATTCGGGGTTGGTGAACGATTCGAGGATCTCCTCAATCGCGTGATCGCGCGTCATTTCCCACTGACCGTCGGAACACAAGAGGAGCACGTCGCCAGAGAGCAGCCGCTGCGTGAAGATATCCACCTCGATGTTGAGCCGATCACCAAGCGACCGCAACACAGCATTGCGCTGCGGATGGGTGTAAATATCGCTCTCATTGATTTGTCCAAGGTCAACCAGCCGCATCACCAGCGAATGGTCTTTGCTGATACGGCGGAGTTTGCCCTCGCGGTAGAGGTAGGTGCGGCTATCGCCGATATTGGCTATCGTTGCGCGGTCGCCCACGACCAATGCCATCGTGATTGTCGTCCCCATGTCGTTGTTGGTGTCAATACCGCGTTGACGGATGGTTTCGTTGGCATGGTGTACCGCCCGACGTACCACATCCTGCGCCCACTCCTCATCATAGATGCCATCAGGCGACATGGAGGTCGAAAGATATTCGCTCATCACTATTTCAGACGCCCCGCTGATAGCCAACCCACTCGCAATCTCTCCAGCGGCGTGTCCGCCCATCCCGTCTGCCACAATGTAGACCCCCCATGTGCGCTCCACCGACTTATTGCTCATAGAGAGCTGCAGCGCCATATAGCTATCTTCATTGTGATCGCGTATTTTCCCCGTATCAGAGGCGGCTCCGACACTCTGCTCCAAGGCAATCGGGTGCGTCCGTTCTTGGATCAAGGCGTCGATTTGCTCAACCAGAACATCGGCCTTATCTACCGAGCCGGTGCGGATATCACGCAAGAGCAAGACCAGATCCATCTCAGAATCGTCTTTAGACGTGGGCAGGTTTTGGTTTTGGGCGTTTGCCTCCTCAAGCCGCTGCGTCATGCGGGGGGTGTTCGTCAGCTCTTCGAGCAAACTCGCAAACGAGCGCAGGTCTTCTTTCAGCGCCGTCTGTATGCGAGACGCGGTGATACGGCAAAGATTGTCGGCTTCAATATGGAGAATCTTGGGCTGGCCCGACGCCGTCAACCCAATATCGCTCAATTCAAGCTCCCCAAGCTCAATATGTTGGTTGTGCAGGGCCACCATCACCTGAGAGATGGCCAACCCAATCCGCAGAGCAACCAGCTCGTTGACAGGGAGCGAAACTGGCGTTGCGTGAGGGGGTTTGAGGATGATGAGAGAGCGATCCCCTTCTTCCACTTGATCCCAGATATCGGGCAAAATAACACGAGCACGTTCGTCTTTGACTTTGGAAACGAGCGCTAGCCCACTCTCGGCAGACGTGAGCACCCCGCGATAGCGGCGGTTGCGCAAATCTGCCCCACAATTGGTGCAAAACGCTTCGCCTACTTCGTTTTCTGTTGAGCCACATGACCAGCAGCATCGCCATGGCTCATGGTCTAGCACCTCAACACTTCCGTGCTCATGCTCAGCGATAAGCTCGTAGCGTCCCCCAATGAGGGAGGCAGATTGGGACTGATCCATGAATTTGCGCTACCTTTCTGAAATGTTACAGCAATAGGGGCCAAGCGATTATCTGCTTGCCCAGGCGCAAGCGCAGCGCCTTGTGTGGGGGTTCCAAGTGTAGGAGAAGCACAAAACCTTCTCCCGTTCCCACCTCTTGTAAGCCACCTTTTGTCCTCTTCATCCTCTACCACTATCTCCAGTCTCCCCAGCATCTCCCGACATCTCCCCAGCATCTCCCCGGCTATCTTCCATGTCTCTATGCATCCAACATTCCTGCATTTCTCTCTACAACAACGCTCCAACATCCCTATTATGACGATGAGGATGACGATGAAGATGACGATGGTGACGACCCCTGCGATTCGATCTTGGCGATGACAATACTACAATTGTCACGTCCGCCGCGTTCATTTGCCAGCGAGACCAAGCGCTCGCATGCCTGGTCGGGGGCTGTGGCGGCAAGCACCACATTCGCCAGCTCTTCGCCATCTACGTAGCGGGTGAGACCATCGGAGCAGAGAAGAAAGATATCTCCATCCTCAAGCGGTTGGCTTTGCGTTTCGACCTCTACCTGCGCTTCGACCCCCAATGCCCGATAGAGCATATTACGTTGGGGCATCTTGCGCACATCTTCCGGCTTCATACGCCCAATCTCTATCAATCGAGCAGCAAGGGTGTGATCCGTGCTCAACTGAATGAGAGGGGCACCCGATTTGGTCGCGCCACGGGCGTTCAAGAGGTAGGCACGGCTGTCTCCCACATGAGCGAGGTGTGCCGCATCGTCGGCGATGAGTATCATCGTAAAAGTCGTCCCCATGCCGCGCTTGGCCTGATCCGCTCGCGACTCGGCATATACTCGTTGGTTTGCCGCACCGACCACCTGCTGCAATATCGCTTGCCATGCATCAGCAGTTTTGGGGCGAACCTTGTGTAGTTCCGAAACAAGTTCTTCTTTCATAGATTCGACGGCCAATGAACTTGCTTCCTCACCTGCCTGCTCACCGCCCATCCCATCGGCAACGACGAAGACCAATACTGATGATCCCCCTTTGGGGCTTACCGTTCCGGTATAGCAGATATCCTCATTGTTGGTGCGCACTTTGCCGATATCGGTTTTCTGTGCAGAACGAACCGAAAATGTGGGCGAGAACGGTGCGGTTTCGTGGCGAGCCGCCGTAGACAACAACGATCCACACCATAGACAAAAACGTGCTCCCGAACGATTTCCACGTCCACACAGCGGACACCCAACTTGATATTCCCGCGGAGTGGGCAAAGGAGCCGTGATACGAATGGTGTTGTGCCCCTGTTGCAGCCTAGTCGATAGCTCGCCAAGGATGAGTGACAGGTCGCGGATGGCAGCAGCAGCTTGTTCGCGTGCCATCCCAGATGTCGACTGCATCCGCTGTTGCCACAAGGAAATGCCCGATTGGACGAGTGTCAAAAGCTCCGACAGGTTGATCGACGTGTCTGTCTCATAGAGCGACGTATTGCTTTGTTGCGGCACGACCATATCTTGTGATATGTCGTCCCGCGGGAGCGGTTTTCCACACTGCGAGCAATACCGGGACGTTGCTCGTATCGGTTGGCGGCAATATGGGCATGTGTACTCTTTTTTATGATGTGCCATATCGCTCCATGCAACTGCTTGATGTTTGCGGTTTGTAACACCGTATTCTGTTCGTATCCTGAATTATAGCATAGGAGATCCGCTTTGTTCCGACGAAATGTTTCGCTCGTAGGCTCTTGTTCCTCGCCGCGATAGCTGATAGATATCAGCTAAACGCTTTCCTATCGTCGTGCACGGCCCACATATACCCGGTGTGCTCGCCCTTTGGGGCAGGGAAGGGAGAGAAGAAAGACTTGTGTTCCCGATGGCTTGTGCGGCCCTTATTTCTTTGAACATGTAGTCATATTGTGATACAATTCTCTTGTGTTGTCTATAAGTCAACAGCCGATGTATGGTTGGTAACGAGTTGGAACATCGTCGGTAGAATATTCTGTAGCATTCTTAAATAGCTCTCCCCCATCAGACAAAAGAGAAGTGTGGCGCGGGGAGTAGCGTGCGTGTGAAATGAACCTTTTTGCGAGGCATATTGCATGTCGTTAGGACAAAAAATTGGCCGACTGCGGCAAGAGCGAGGCCTGACCCTCCAAGAAGTCTCTGACGGGTCGGGGTTGACGCCTTCTTTTTTAAGTCGGCTTGAACGCGATAAAGTCAATATTTCTGTTGCCAATTTGCGCAAGTTGGCGTTGTTTTTCAATGTTCAGATGACCTACTTCTTTGAGGGCGAAGACAACCAGCAAGTGGGCCAAGTCGTCCGCGCCTCCGAGCGCACCAAGCTCAGCCTTGACGACGCGCCGGTGCAGGTTTATTCGCTTCTCCCTGCCAATGGCTACCTCGAAGCGCGGCTCATTGAGTCGGAGTCGGGGGGCGGGCAACAAGGGTTTGCCTCCCGCGATGGCCAAATCGTCCATTTGCTTCAGGGCCGGATGAAGTATCACTTGGGAGAGGAAGAATATATCCTCGAAGCGGGTGATACGTTGTTCTTCCACGAAGAGCTTGGCTATAGCTGGACGAATGTGGGGCAAGAAAAGGTCATTTTGATTACGGTTAGTGTCATCAACGGTCGCGAAGAGCATTGACCCTATTGACGTGGCTTCCGCTCCGCGGCGACGGCGAAATAAAGAGAACAAGATGGCACGAGTGGTACAGATGGCAGGCAGATGGCACACAAACGTTCCCAGTTTGGGAAATCGGTTTGGCAGGTTCCCGCGTCTTCTGGCGAAAACCTGCCGCCACACCCTATGAACGAAAGTATTATCGACAGCTTCCACGAGCAGTATCATCACAAGCGAGCCGACCCCCCTCGCCCGCTCTCTCCCCAACGCCGGATCGCCAAATGGCTGCTTGTTGGCGGGGTGGTTGGCTTCCTCATCTGGTTTTTTTGGAGCGCCCGCGCCGCTCTTCCTCCCTTCATCGTCGGCATTGTCCTTACCTACATTATGATCCCGTCGGTCAACCGGCTCAATCGCCATATGCCGCGGTGGGTAGCGATTTTGCTCGTCTATATGGGGACAATCCTCTTCTTGATTGGGTTGGCGTCGTTTGGGCTACCCATGCTCATCGACCAAGCCAAGGAGCTTATCAACCTGGTCGATACCTTTGACGTGCAGAACGTGATGAAGACGCGGGATGCGGTGATGATCCGAATGCAGTCGATCTACGAGATGCTGCCAGATAGCATCACCGCCTACATCGAGGATAGTGTCCCCAACTACATCGAGATGATCCAGCGCAATGTCATCACCTATGGGCAAGATTTGCTGGCATTTCTCATTGGCCGCGTGCTGCAAGTCGCCAATACGGTCATCTTCATCTTTGGGATGGTGATTGTGCCGGTGTGGATGTTTCACCTCATCAACGACTACCGCAGCGGGTACCAGGTTGTCAACTCGCTCCTGCCCAAGCAGATACGCACCGATGTCTGGGCGATTGCCAAGATTATCGACCGCGTGCTGGGGAGCTATATCCGCGGCCAATTGGTGCTGAGTATTGCGGTGGGGAGCGCTGCCGGACTTGGCCTCTCTGTCCTGAGTATGTTTGGTCTCAAGGTCGATTATATTCTGCTGTTGGCGGTGATAGCGGGCATTACGGAGTTTGTGCCGGTGATCGGGCCGGTGTTGGGGGCGATTCCGGCGATTATCTTTGGGCTATTTAGCTCTCCCGCAACGGTCATCGCAGTGATGATCCTCTATCTTGGCATCCAGGTGCTCGAAAACACCTTCCTCGTGCCGCGTATCGTGGGTGATAGCGTGGGGATACACCCCGCCGTCCTCATCATCATGATGACGATCTCGGCACAAGTTTTCGGGGTGCTTGGCGTGATTTTGGTTGCGCCGGTGTTGGCAATTTCGCGCGACATCTTTATCTACCTCTACCGCCGTATCAATGGCGAGCTAGTACCAACAGAAGTCGCTGAACTCACTGTGGAGGCCAAAGAGCCATCAGAACAACCAGAGCAAGCAGAACAGCCAGAGCTATCAAAACAGCCAGAGCAAGCAGCCCACGTTGAGCAGCAAAATCCCGTGGTTGAGGGAGAGGAACATCCCGCTAGTAGCTCTTCCACCTATAGTGAAGCGTGAAACACGTACTCATGACGCATGGTAAGGATGGTATGCATTCAGTAAATCAATCAAAGCATTCGGAGCATTCGAAGCGTTCGGAGCTTTCAGAGCTTTCTCGCCAAGAGACCCCGCTTACCTTCTACGAGGGCAAATGGGTCGCCACCAACCGCACAACACGCTCCCTCAAGAACTTCATCGTCAAAAAGGAGCGATTTTTTCTGAAGGAGATGGCCGCGCATCGCGGGCTGATACTTGATATTGGCTGCGGCGGCGGGTGGAGCTTCTTTACCCTGTTTGATGGCGTGGTGGGGCTTGATCTTTCTCACCCCTCCCTCGTCAACGCGCTTGATATTTATTCTAGCGGGGTGCAAGGCTCAAGCCTCAAATTGCCCTTCCAAGACGAGTCGTTTGACTACGTGGTGAGCCTTGACGTGTTGGGGCATATCCACGAAGACTATAAAGAGCAGCTACTTTCGGAATTCTTCCGGGTGCTCAAACGCGGCGGCTCCACCTTGCACTACATTGAGACGCTTAGCAACGACCCCATCAGCCGCTTTGGGCGGAAATACCCCGATCTCAATGAGAAGTATATCGTTGCGCCAGAGGGGCATATCGGCGCAGAACCGCCTGCGGTCGTCTTTGAGCGGTTTCGGTCGGCGGGGTTTGTGCCGGTGCGGGAGGAACCCTGCTACAAGGGGTTCATCTACATCGACCGCTTTGTCCAATATTTCGACAACGAGTTTGCAGAGCAATCGCGGTTGGTGAAGACCCTCGTCCAGCTCTTCAAGCCCATCACCAACCACCGCCTCCTCACGCTTGGAGCCAATCTCTTCATCACCCTGCTGTTCGAGCTGTGCGACCCACTTCTGCCAGATGATTGGGCGGGCGGTGCGTTGGTACACTATCAGAAACCCTAAAAAGCCCACGCGGGCAACTTCCTTTTGCACCAATACTTGCCTCATGGAACAGAAATATAGGTGTGCCTCACTCCGCAAAACGACTGCCCTCTGGACGGGAATCCTGCTTTTCGGCCTCTATTTTCTGACCACCGGCGGCCAAGCCTTCATCAGCGATGGGGAAATTATGCTGCTGACTACCGTCCAGATGGTCGATGCGCAGACGATCAAGCTCCCCGACACGGCGGCGGTCTTCCCTCAAGTGGTGCATGGGCACGATGGGTTTTTGTTTTCCCGCTACGGCATTGGGCAGCCGCTGATGGCGGTTCCCTTCTACTGGGTGGGGCGCTATGTGATTGGGTGGTATCTGCTCCCCGGTTGCGACGACTGGCATGTGGGGCGATTTTTTTTGCTGCTGCTCCCCGCCGCTGCCACGGCAATCACGGGCGGGCTGCTCTGCTCTTGGGCGGCAGAACTCTACCGTTCGGTGCGGGCGGGGATAGGGGTCGCGCTGCTGTATGGGGTAAGCACCCTCGCATGGCCATATAGTCGTTTTTTCTTCAGCGAGCCGCTCTTTACGCTCTTTCTCGTCTTTGCCGCGCTCTCTCTCTTCCGATGGCGACCATTCACTGGCGGTTTGGCCTATGGCTATGCGGTGGCGACGCGAGTGGGCGGATTGGTTTTGCTTCCGGCCTTCCTGCTATACGGGTGGTTGCTTGGCTATCGGTGGCGGGAATTGGCGAGGTTGGTTGCGGGGATGGTGCCATTTGGCGCGCTTATTCTGCTGCATAACTGGTTGCGTTTTGGCACATGGAGCGAACAGGGCTACCAATATGAGGGATTTTCTGGTAATCTTCTAGAAGGACTCTATGGGTTGCTACTGAGTCCGGGAAAATCAGTGTTTTTATATGTGCCCATTTTGCTGCTTTTGCCAGTTGCGCTCATCTCCTTCGCCCGCAATTACCGCTCCGAAATGCTTTTTATCGCCGCAATTGTGAGTATCACTTTGGTGGAGAGCGCGACATGGTGGATTTGGTGGGCCGGTTGGGGGTGGGGGCCGCGTTTCCTCATCCCGCTGATGCCGTTTTTGGTGCTGATATTGGGGACGATTGTGGCGCACCGCGGGTGGAAGCACATCTTTGGGCTAGTGCTCCTGCCACTCTCGATAGGGGTGAACTTGTTGGGGATATTGGTCGATTTCAACGGCTACCTGAAAGAACTGACGAAGGATGATCCCGCCCGCGAGATCATTCACCTGTTTGATCCGGCCCATTCCCCCATTCTTGCTCACATCGACCGTTTTGATCTTCACACCATTCCTATTGTAAGCTTCTCATTAGCACAGCCGGGAATCGGGTTTCCGCCGCACATCGCGCCGGTGATATCGCTTGGGATGGTGCTGTTGACGGTTGGGGCGGTGGTGAAGGTATGGTTCTTGCTACACGACCACGAACGGCAAACGACGGCGTCTCAGAAATACATTCCCCGCCGGTCGCGGCCACGATGGCAGCTATTATCGCCAGCGCCCGCCTTGCCGGTGGTATCGCTGGTAGGCCGCTCAACAAGGTACCTACAGCCAACGCCACCATACAACACGGTTCTCAGGAAGGTACACGCCTTTTTATTGGGTTTTAGTAGCACCTTTAAGGTTTAAATAGCGTATATGAACGAACGAACATCTTTGTTGCGACAGTTGTTGCGACGGTTGAGAGCTTCCTGGCTTGTCCCATGGGCGCTGATTCTCATCGTCGTTGCTGTGTCGAGTATTCCATGGCCATCGCCGCCCCTTGCCGCCTCTGCCACTGGTTTGCCGTGGCGCGATAAGGGGAGCCCCTTTGGTGTTGTTGCAACGCTTGGAAATCGTGTTCGTAGCGATGAAATAGATGAAGCCGTCGCCCTGATGCGCGAAGCAGGCGTACAGTGGCAGCGCGAAGAGATCTTCTGGCACGAAGTCCAGCCAGAGCCGCGCGGGCCATTCAACTGGAGCGGCAACGCAGAAGGCTTCTACAACTACGATAAAGCGATTGGGACGCAGGTGGCCAATGGTGTCCAAGTGCTTGGGCTGCTTGACTACAACCCCGCTTGGTACAAGGGCAAAAACCCCCATCCTGATGCCTGGCTCAAGGATTGGGGCGACTTTGTGTATGCCGCCGTGGCGCGCTATGGCCGCGACCGCGGGTGGATCAAGTATTGGGAGCTGTGGAATGAGCCAAATCTTGCCGCCTCCGGCTACGAAAGCGGTCTCTACGATGTGCGCGACTTTGTGCGTATTCTGGAGGTGGGGCGCGCCGCCGCCAAAGCCGCCGACCCCGAAGCCAAAATCGTGATGGGTGGGCTGGCGTCGATATGGGGCTTACCCCCCTCGCCCTACAACTACGACTACTTTGATTACCTGCTTGGCGTGGGGGAGTACGGTGGTTGGGAACACGTCGATATCCTCTCCATCCACCTCTACCGCCCAGGCGCGCCGGAAGGGGCTATCGGCGGGAGGGAGGTGCCGATGGATTTGCGGAGCGAGCTTGATAAGCTTGACAGCTTCCTGATACGCTATGGCCCGAAGCCGATCTGGATTACGGAGCTTGGCTGGCCAACGCATACGGTGTGGCCGGGGGTAGATGAAGACACCCAAGCCTTCTACATGATACGGGCATATATTCTCGCAATTGCGCATCCTAGCGTCGAAAAGCTCTTCTGGTACGACTTCCGCAACGACACCGCACCGGGTGCATCCTACACCCACCCCATCTACGACGACTCGGAAGAGCAATTCCACTATGGTCTCCTGCGGCGGATATACCCGCTTGACAGGAACGACCCCAACCTACGCAAGCCATCATTCCTCGCCTACCGCACACTGACCGATATGCTTGGAGGCTTGTCACTGCAGGCGGTGATAGCCGATGGGAATGAACCCGCAATGCCGGGAGTATACTGGTATCGGTTTGGGAGCGGCGAACGCAAGGTCGATATCTTGTGGCGGGTGAGCGAACGGTCGCCTATGATTGAAGTGCCATGCCAGTGCAAAGAGGCGATGGTGCGGTCGTGGAAGGGCGAGATGAAACAGCTTATCTACTCCGGCGGCGATGGCATCAGTCTGCACCTCGAATCGACCGGCACCCCCATGTATGTCGAGTACGACCCGCCTATCCCCACCGGTGCGATCACCTTCCCCGCCACGGGCCACACCCTACGAGGGGCGTTTAAGACGTTCTGGTACCGCTACGGAGGGGCAGAACGGTTTGGTTTCCCCATCACCGAAGAGCTAATTGAGCCGGAGCCGGTAACTGGCCGACCGCGCGTGGTACAATACTTCGACCGCGCCCGCTTTGAACACTTCCCGGAACACAGCGGCACGATCCACGAAGTGCAGTTGAGCCATTTGGGCACGATGTCGCTTGAACGGCAGGGGATTGATTGGCGGACGCTGCCGAGAGCCACGTACATCTCCACCGACACGCTCTACTTTGAAGAGACGGGGCATAGTGTGCGGTCGCCCTTCCGCGAAGTCTGGCAACAATATGGCGGTGTGCCGATGATCGGCTACCCGCTCTCCGAAGCGTTTGAGGTAATTGAGCCGCAGACCGGCAATCGCCGCGTGGTGCAATATTTTGAGCGCGCGCGGCTTGAATATGAGCCAAGGCGAGGAAATACCCCGCATCTGGTGGAGTTTGGGCTGTTGTCACGCGAACTCTTCACGAGATGGGGAGGAATGGCATTTAATTGATGCGATATTGGACACAACGCTTGACACAACGCTTGACACAGCGCTCGACACAACGTTCGACACAGCGCTCGACACAACGTTCGACACAGCGCTCAACCCAACGACATTCAACCCAACAACCAGCCCAACACTCAGAGCTTGAGCGGCAATTGCAGAAGCTCTCTGCCGAACGGTGGGCGCGGCGGGGTGTCCGCACGCTCATCCGCACGGTCACGATGGGGGCTTCGTTGTGGGCGATATGGCTCGGCATACACCTCATCCTAGGCATCCCGGTCAACTACACCGTGATGCAGGCAGTGATGCTGGTTTGTATCGCGTTGGGGGCCGGGCTGTTGATGCTCCCCCGTATGAAGCCGCGTGACGTTGCCCTGCGCCTTGACAACCGCTTTGGGCTGCGAGACCAAATCGCAACCGCGGTTGAGGTGAGTCGGCGGGGCGAGGAGCCGCAAGGCGTTGAGTCCTACCTGCTGATGCACGCCCGCCAGAACGTCACCGCCACGCAGATGCATAGCGCTAAGCAAGGGCGGTTTCCGTGGCCCGACGTGGCGATGCTTGTGGGGATGTTGCTGCTCGCATCGGGGTTCTTCATCTTTAGCAATATAGAGACGATTGTGGTTGAGGAGCGGCAGGCTGATTACCTGCCGCCGCTGGTCGATCCAGATGACCCCCTCCAGCAATTTCCGCAAGAGCAGCCGCTCACGCAAAATGTCGAACCGGCGGCGGCACAGATGCAAGAAGTGCCCGTCACCGTGCAGCAGGCGATGAACGTCCTTGCAGAGACCTTCCGCGACTTTAGCGTCACCCGGCCAGTGGCAGAAGCACTCGATCAGGGCAATCGCACCGAAGCAGCGCAGTTGTTGCGAGAGCTGGCCGACCAGGCCGATCAGCTTTCCGACAGCACCAAGCGTGATCTTGCCACCGCCCTGCATTCCGCCGCCAACCAGCTTGTCGATATCAATCCGGCGCTTGAGCAGCAAGTGCGGCAGAGCGCCAATGAGTTGGTTGATGGGCAATCGAATGAGGCGAAGGCGTTGGAGCGGCTTGCCCAAGCGATAGACGGGATGGATGCTCTTGGCCAAGAGGCACAAGTCGCCAATGCACAGGAGATGACCCCCGCAGAGCAGCCGCCGGGCGCGGAGGGAGAAGCCGAAGCTGCTCCCCCCACGACTGACCAGCAATGGCAAGATGATGCCGCATCTCAATCGGCGGCGCAGGCGGGTGGCGGGAATCAGCCCCCTCCTCCAAGCCAGCAGCGGGAGCGCCCCAAGAGCCACGAACGGCTTGGCATCGATGGGGTGCCGTTGGAGTTGGAGGGCAGCGAAGAGGGCGATGTCGATACGAACACCGCCGCCGACGGCGAAACCGATACGCAGGGGGGGACATTCGAGCAGAGTGGCGGGGGCATGCAAGACGGTACCATACAGGCCGGTGCCGATCCATTGGTGATTCCGCCGGATCTACGTCATGTGGTTCAAAACTATTTTTCGCCGCAAGAATGATGAAAACGAAGCGCGCAATAAGTCGATCTTCGATGAGCACTTCCTGCGGCGGCTTGAGCGGATGAGCTTGCAAACGCAACGGTCGCTCCGCGGCCACCCAAGCGGTGTCCACCGCAGTATGCAGCGCCTCTCATCCACCATCTTTAGCGATCACCGCCCCTACACCAGTGGCGACGACCTCCGCTATATCGACTGGAATGCCTACGCCCGCCACAACAGCATGGTCGTCAAGCTGGGCGAGGCAGAGCAAGATGTCGATGTTCACCTGCTGCTTGACACATCGCGGAGTATGGAGTGGGGATCACCCACCAAATTCCACGTCATGCAGCAACTTGCGGGCACATTGGGCTATCTCTCGCTCACGCACGGCGATAGAGTGTTGGTGGTGCCCTTTGGCGAGCGTCCTGTCCGACCGTTTGGCCCAACGCAGGGCAAAGGACGGCTCGTGGAGATGCTGCGCTACATTGAGGAGATGGTCGTGCAGCCGCATACCAACATCGGTGAGGTCTTCCAGCGCCACGCGAAACACTTCCGCCGGGGTGGCGTGCTTGTCCTCTGCTCCGATCTGCTGACGGCTGAAGGGCTAGATGCCGGTTTGCATGCGCTCCCGCCGCCGAAGTGGCAGGTATTGGTGCTGCATATCATCGACCTGCGCGAAATTGAGCCAAAAACGGAGCCAAGCACAAGTGGGCCGATAGAATTGCGCGACAGCGAGACCGGCCAACGCCTTGCCTTGACGCTTGATGAGCCGACACTTTCTGCCTATCGCAAGCACATGTTTGAGTGGCAGGAAGAGCTTGCGTCGATCTGTGCAAAGCGGGGCGCACGCTATGCCCGCATTATGACCGATTGGCCGCTTGAGAAGAAGATTATTCCCTACTTGCGTTCGCGGCAGATCCTCCAATAGGAAATCCTATGCTATACTGAGTCGCAGGGAATAACGGATTTCCTTTTTATTGTCGGATGTTGTTAGTTAGAAGGAGTTGACACATGAGTGAAGACCAAATCACGGTAAGTTGGCTTGGACACGCGACCTTTCACATCGTCACTCCTGAGAACAAGCGTGTATTGATTGATGCCTGGGTAGATACGAACCCGGCTTGTTCAGAGGAATGGAAGAACGCAGTTCGTAAGGATGGCCTCGACGCCATCTTTCTCACGCATGGCCACTTCGACCACGTAAACGACATCGCCGCGCTAGTGAAAGACACAGGCGCGCATGTCGTGTGCCAATATGACCTGACGCCGTGGCTGCAGAGCAAAGGCATTGCCGAAGAGCAGATCACGGGGTTCAACAAGGGCGGGACGGTGGAAGTCGCGGGGGTTAAGGCCACGATGACGGCTGCACACCACAGCAGCACCCTCTATGAGAATGGGGCGTTGCTGCCAATGGGCGACGCGGCGGGGTATATCCTGACCTTCTCCAACGGCTTTACCATCTACGATGCTGGCGATACGTGTGTCACCTACGACATGCTTATTCTTGGCGATCTCTACCATCCCGATTTGTCGATCCTCCCCATTGGGGACTACTTCACGATGGATCCACGACAAGCGGCCTATGCATTGAAGCTCCTGCGCTCATCGCACGCCATCGGCTGCCACTGGGGGACTTTCCCCATTCTGACCGGCACGCCCGAAGCGTGGGAAGAAGCGCTCAAAGAGTTCAATGTGAGGTCAACAATCGTCCCGATGCGGCCAAACGAGTCGGCAGGCTTCTCGAAGACGAACGACGGCGTGAAGACCAGCTATGGGGCATAAAACACCAAACATACACCCGACGAATCACGTTTTTGGTTAAAAACAAATAGTTTTGGAAGGATTTTTTGAGTATGCTCGAAACACTACACCGCAACGATCCACAGATTGCTGAAGCCATCGTAAACGAAGCACGCCGTCAACGCGAAGGATTGGAACTCATCGCGAGTGAGAACTATACCAGCCAGGCCGTGCTTGAGGCCCAAGGGTCTATTCTCACCAACAAATATGCGGAAGGATTGCCGAATCGCCGCTATTACGGAGGGTGCCAGTTCGTCGATGTGATCGAGCAACTCGCGATAGACCGCGCCCGTGAGCTGTTTGGGGCAGAAGCCGCCAACGTCCAACCGCACAGCGGGGCACAGGCCAATGTTGCCGTGTACACCGCCCTGCTGCAGCCGGGAGACAAGATCCTCGGCATGCGCCTTGACCACGGCGGCCACCTCACCCACGGCAGTCCGGTCAACTTCAGCGGGAAGTGGTACGAGATTAGCTTTTACGGTGTAGATGAAGAGACGGGGCAGATTGATTACGATCACGTTGCCAAAGTCGCACGCGAAGTACAGCCCAAGTTGATTACGTCGGGTGCAAGTGCTTACCCCCGTATCATCGACTTTGAGCGGCTGCGCGCCATCGCCGATGAGGTGGGAGCACTGTTGTTGGCCGACATCGCCCACATCGCTGGGTTGGTGGTTGCTGGCGAACACCCGTCTCCCGTCGGCCACGCCCACATCGTCACCACAACAACGCACAAGACGTTGCGTGGCCCGCGGGGCGGGTTGATCCTCTGCGGCTCCGACTTTGCCAAGAAGATTAATAGCAGCGTCTTCCCAGGCAACCAAGGCGGCCCGTTGATGCACGTCATCGCAGGTAAGGCGGTTGCTTTTGGCGAAGCGATGCTGCCAGGGTTCAAGGATTACGCGAAGCAGATACGCACAAATGCTCACGCCTTGGCGACGGGCTTGACGGAGCGCGGGCTAAAACTCATCAGCGGCGGCACGGATAACCACCTGATGCTTGTTGACCTCTCCGCCCTCGAGCTGACCGGCGCGCAGGTGCAGGAAGCACTCGACCGCGCGGGCATTACCGTCAACAAGAATGCTATCCCGCAAGACCCCAAACCGCCAATGAAAACCAGCGGCGTTCGCATTGGGACGCCTGCCGTCACCACCCGCGGGATGGGCGTCTCCGAGATGAACCAGATTGCAGAGTGGATCGCCGAGGTGGTGAATAACATTGAGAATGCCGACCTCCAAGACCGCATTGCAAACGAAGTGCGTGATATGTGTACCAAGTTTCCCGTGCCCGGCCACGAAGGATATTATGCGCAGATGAGCTAGTACTATTAGCACCATCTGAAGCTGAATATGACAGTGGGCTTGCGGCAATCACACCGTAGGCCCACTTGCCTTTTGCCCAAAGGATTTCGTTTTTGTCGTTTTTAAGCCGTTTTCTTTAGCCTTTAACCCTTCAACCCTTCAAATCTAGCCTATCAACCCTTCAAAATGACCATCATGCGTGCTTTCTTTCGCAAACGATTTCAAACCATTTGGCAAGACCAGACATCTCGGTGGTATGTTGGCGGGAGTATCGCCCTTATTGTGGTGGCGCTCTTCTTCCGCGTATGGGGCGTTGGGTGGTCACTGCCCTACGTCGATCACCCCGACGAGCCTGCTATCGTGCGGGTGCTTTTGCGCATTGTTGAGGGAGATCTCAACCCCAAACACTTCTTCTACCCCTCTCTCATCCTCTACCTGCAAGCATTGGTCTTGAAAGTGCACATCTGGTGGGGGCATATGACCGGATTGTATGGCGAATCGTTCACCCTCCCCGACTCGACCCACTTTTACACCACGATACCGGCAGCATTTGTGTGGGCGCGAATATGCACCGCGTTGCTTGGCACGGCGGCTGTTGCGGCCTTGACGGCGTGGGGAGCGCGGTTCGTGGGGCGGTGGGAAGCGCTTTTGGGCGCGGCGCTGCTCGCATTTTCATCCTGGGCCATCATCCACGACCACTATATTACGGTTGATGGGCCATCGGCGTTATTTGGCATACTGGCGTTGTTTGGGGCGATGCAGGTCGTCAAGCGGGGAGAGTGGCGAGATTATATCATTGTGGGGGTACTTATTGGGCTGGCGGCGGGCACGAAGTATCAAAATGTCTTGGTGGCGGGGTCGGTAGCGCTTGCCCACGTCCTGCGATGGAGACGGGAGAGCATCGCACAGTGGCCAAAACTTGCCGCGGCGGGGGGGATAAGCGCGGTGGTTTTCCTGATGACCACGCCCTACATCGTCCTTGCGCCGGACGACTTCCTCCACGATATGCAGACGCTATTCACCTCTTACGATGGCTCACACGGCGATATAACGCGGTCGTGGCCGGTCGATAGCTATCTGCGTTTCTATTGGCGGGAATCGCTGCAGCCAATCGGGTTTATGCTTGCGGTGACGGGCGGGATTGCGCTCTTCCGCCGCGATTGGAAGCTCACCCTTGTCCTGCTTTTCTTCCCGCTGCTGCTGATTATTTCTCTGCTGCGGCCCGAAACGCACTTCTACCGCAACCTGCTCCCTACTCATCCGCCCTTCCTGCTATTGGCCGGAGTCGGTGGCGTCATAGTGGTGCAGACGGTTGGGAAGGCGTTGGGAGGACGTTTGTCGCCACGATGGCGCTCTGTTGTCAAAGGTGGAGTCATTTTGTCGTTGGTGGTACCGTTCGTGTGGTCAGCAACGACGACAAGTCTGCGCTTTGCCCAGCCCGACAGCCGGGTGGTCGCCCAGACCCGCGTCCGGCAGGCATATCCGGGGGTGCGGGTGGCCAGCGAATTGTCGCACCCACTGCAGTGGCAAGGCGTGTCGCAATCGACCTACGTCCATTTTCTGCCGTTGCACCCGATGGAGTGGTATCACGAGCAGGGGTTTGGGCTACTGCTTGCCAATGAGGGAAAGCGTAAGCAGGAAGCGTGGACAGACGCATATGCGCCGCTGCTTGAGGCGGGCGGTGTCGTGGCGACCTTCGGCGGGCGCGACAGCGGCATGCTTGGCCCGCGCATCGACCTCATAGAGACGCACCTCACCACCGAAAGCCTGCCCTCTCACATCAAAGAGACGGTACAACCCGAATCGGCCCAATCACCCCATCTCGGCCCGCTGACATTGGTCGGCGCGGCGGTCGGCCATCGGGTGAAGGAGACGACCGGTTTTGTGCTGCACGAAGGCAAACCTGTCCCGCCCGGCAAGACGGTGGGCGTGAATATCTTTTGGACGGTTGATGAAGCTGTGCCCTCGGCCCCTTATATGCTCTTCCTGCATATGCGCGACGCCGATGGCCGCACCATCGCCCAACGCGATACACCGCCGTGGCAAGGGCTATTCCCTCCTGAGACGTGGCCGCCGCATCACCTGATCGCTGAGACCCTCGACCTCTGGCTGCCATATGAAGTGCCCCCCGGCCGCTATGAGGTGGTCATGGGGCTGTACAACGGCGAGACGATGGCACGGTTTCCCGCCTTCCAAGGCCAAACACACCTCGCACACGACGAGCTGTCGCTGGGGACGGTGGTCGTGCAGAAAGAATGAGCGGGAAGGCTCCTACCTGCTCTTCAGCTCCAAGGTTGAGAAAATCCTTGTGCGGTTTTGGCTGTCTATGATATTGCGTACCAGTTTATCGCAGATCTGTTGTTTGGTATCCTTCGATCTGAGACGCACCCCAAGGACTTTTGCGAGGCTAATAAGCTCTTTTTTGAGATTTACCCGCTCATCACTATGTAGCATCTCCATTGCTTTGTACCGATCTTCAACCTGCTCGAATTCTGCAGCAAATTGCTCAATCGGGTCGTCTGAAGCAGGCTTCCTCTTGGGTTTCTCTCCCCAATTGGATTGTGTTTGTCCTGCGTTTGTGGGTTGTGGCCGTACTGGTTGTGGTTCAGCTTTAGGTTGAGGGGTGGGTGGTGTTTTGCCATCACCAAGCATGAGACATTCTACTTGCGCTTGCCCATTGAGCAGCGCTTCGATCTCATGGCTCTCCAAGTCTTGCATGACCTTGTCAGCTAGTTGCAGGACGATGGCCATATCCTCTATGGTCGTACGTATCTTTCGTGTGCTGATGACGTCTTGGTTCATCTCATTGCTCCCAAAATCTCTGTGACCAATTCCTGAAATTCCCGTTTTACAAGGTGTTGGGTGTCGTTGTGAGTAGATGCTAATACCGCCGGTATTTTCGTCTCTGGGGTTGAGGCGTGAGAAGAATTGCTCTCGCGGATGAAGGTATCTAGAATGGGGAGTCCCATGCGTTTGGTCTGGTCGATGAAGTCTTGTTGTGCGCTAATGGGAACCTTGTTGAAGAATGACACCATCGTAAAGACCACTCCTAGAATATGTGGGTGGATCTCCACCGTGCCCTCCGAGGGTACGCTCTCACGGTGCATGTTATACTGCACTTTCAACGATTCTACTTGGCGGTGAAGTTGATTGATTCCAAGAGTAGAGAGGTATTCTGGCTTGGTGGGGATGAGCAGGTGATCACTCGCAACAACCGCGCTTTTGGTCACAATATTAAAGTTTGGCGGGCAGTCGATGATCACATAGTCATACCCTGGGAGCGTCGCCAATCCTTGACTTAACCGGGAGTGTACCATGAGGAAATTCCATGCGGCTTGGTGAAGGGTTCCACCAGCGAGACACCCCGCGAGTTCCACATCAACCTCAATCAACCCAAGATGCGAGCAGATGAGATCAAGTCTCCCTTCATTCCCGTTTCTTGTGATGATGTCATTAGCTTCTTGCGGCTCAATGATAAGATTCATCAGGTCAAGTTCGGTGTCTTCGTGGATAAACTTATCGTACCAATTCTTGATGGTGTGGTTCTTCTCGTAGTCTCTATGCCATTTATCAATTGACACAAAGGAGAAGGTCAGGCTAGCTTGTGGATCGAGGTCGATGGCAAGTACTCTATATCCACGGTCTGCAAGCTCTGCCGCCACATTTGCAGCGACGGTCGTCTTGCCAACCCCTCCCTTATAATTGACGACAGCTATCGTACGCACGGTATGTTCTTCCTCCCCTATGGGTCGTTCTTCTGGCAACTCGGATGGAACCGCCGTTATGGGTGGATTGGTAGGTTCGGGCCATTTAGGTGGTTCAGGTCTTTCGTTGGACGTTCTCTCTTCTTCAGGCGGAGGTATTGGATCGGGTGGCTTTTGCCACTGATCGAACGCATCGGATGGTTCTTCTGGCCAATTAGGTGGAACCACAGCCGCGGGTGGTTGGGTAGGTGGTGGCGGATTGGGTGGTTCCGGTGGAGCGGGTAATGTGCGTTTCTGAGGAGGAGCCGGTTTCGGGCGAGCCGGTTCAGGTGGTTCCGGTTCCTCGCTCACCCCCAGTATTCGCTTGATGATGTGGAACAAGCCCCGATTTGGTTGCTTTTCTGACATAGGCAAGTACTCATCAGAGGAGTAATTTCTCCTAGTTCTTCCCTTTCCAAAGGACTGCACTGATTATACACGGTTTTTGTATAGATTTCAAGGATGTGAGAGCCACAATTGCCATTACGCCGCCGCGATTATATGCCGCCTTGCCCCACCTCCATCCTCCGCCCACGCCTGTGCATGGAGACCTGCCCGTTCTTACAGAAGTAGCCCGTAAAGCCCAGGTGCTTTAGCCCTGGGATATAAGGGCTTTCTTTGCTTCAGCCGCTTTCGATGTTGACAGAACGGGCGTGCGATAGTATGCTATACGCAGTTACATTCTGGCTGTGGGGCTACACAGCCTGGGTTTCGACCCGAGAAGCTCAACCCTGAAGGGTTGGGAGTAGTCACAATGATCGCATTGAAATATTCCTTCTCTTGTGCTACCATTATTTTGTCAAGAATGCTTCAAGACAAAAGGGTTCCTGGTTGTGCATAATGACGTAAGATGCATTGAAAATCCGTGCGCAATCTGTGGAATCGAGTTTCATCGTTATCAATCATTATGTGGTAAGAAAGAAGAAGGTGTTTTTATGCCAATGTATGAGTATCTGTGCAAAGATTGTGGTGAGCAATTCGACCTACTGCGCGGCATGAACCAGGATGATTCCGACATCACCTGCAAGAAGTGCGGCAGCCCCAAGGTCGAGCGCAAGTTGTCGGTATTTGCATCGGTGAACAAAGAGGGCGGGAGCAGCTCCTCCGACGACCTCGGCAGCTGCAGCACCGGCATGTGCGGGTGCGGCCCCACGTGCGGCTTCTAGCGCATTCCCACGCTCTCGCACTATGCCTACGAAGCGCTTAACCAACGATCAGCCACGCACTTAGCTCATCATCGCGCCGTGGTGGTTGATGGTTAGGCGCTTCTCTCAATGCCACGTCGGGTTGGAGGGGGATGGCAGGCTCCCCGTCGCAAGACAAAACGCCGCTTTTTCGTATCCGTAGCGGGCGAATGCTGGGAAACACCATACAGCCGCCGTCCGCCATATCCCCAAGCGAGCGTCCTTGGGTCTCACGGGCAACGCTTTACCATGAAAGTGATAATCCTGACCGCCGGACTTGGGACACGCCTTCGTCCACACACCTTTAGCAAGCCCAAACCACTCGTCAATGTCGCTGGCAAACCGATGCTTGCGCACATTCTCGATAGTCTCCCTCCGTTGGTCATCGATGAGCTTGTCTTTGTGACGGGGTACCTTGGCCATCAGATCGAGGAATTCGTCAAGACACAATATAACTACCCCACCCGCTTCCTTGTCCAGAACGAGTTGCGGGGGCAGGCCCACGCCATCCACCTGGCGCGGGAAGTGGTCAGCGGGCCAACGCTTATTGTCTTTGGTGATGGCATCTTCACCGCCGACCTCTCAACGCTCAACCGCCCGACTGAGGAAGGGGTCATCTTTGTCCAGGAGGTGGAAGATCCCCGCCGGTTTGGGGTGGCCGTGGTCGAAGACGGCACCATTACGAAGTTGGTTGAGAAGCCCGATACGCCCGTCTCCAACTTGGCGGTTATTGGTGTCTACTTTGTGCCAGAGGCCGAACGGCTCTTCGCCGCCATCGACCACATCATGGAGCACGGCCTGCAAACCAAGGGCGAATTTTACCTGGCCGATGCGCTGCAAGTGATGATCAACAACGGCGACCGGTTTGTGCCGCAGCAGGTGGAGGTGTGGAAAGACTGTGGCACGCCTGCCTCGCTCCTCGACACCAACCGCTACCTCTTGGAGCACGGCCGCAGCTATGTTGGCAATATGACGCGCTCTATCGTCGTGCCGCCGGTCTACATCTCCGAGTCGGCGCACATTGAGAATTCGGTCATTGGCCCCTATGTCTCGGTCGCGGCAGGAGCATCCATCCGCGATTCGCGCATCACCAACTCGATTATCAATGCCGGTGCGCATATCCAGACCGTGACGTTGGAAAAAAGCTTGATCGGGGCAGATGCCTATGTTGATGGCTCATTCCAGAGCCTCAATGTCGGCGATGCGTCGGAGATACGCATCCAATAGCCACAGAATAACGGCTTTTTGCGCCGCCGCCGCCACAAGGCCAACGGTAGGGGGAATGTAGCACCAGACGCTGGGTCGCTACGTTCCCCTTCTTGATCGAGTTGTGAATCATCCTACGCCTACCCAATGTCCTACTCCCGCTATTCTCTCTCCTGCTACTCCGACGAAGCGTGGTACACTGTAGCAACAAGATATCCAACAGCAAAGCGTGTCCCACACGCGCTTCGTTTCCTGTTTCACAGATAGAAAGGGATATGATGAGGAAAACAATTCTTTCCATCCAAAAGATGAAGCAGCAGGGTGAACCGATCCCCATGGTCACGGTCTACGACTACACCTCCGCGCAAATTGCCGACCGCTCTGGCATCCCTCTGATGCTCGTTGGCGATTCGTTGGGGATGGTCGTGGCGGGGCACGGCTCTACTATCCCCGTCACGCTTGACGAGATGATCTACCATACCAAAGCGGTTGTGCGCGGCAGCGAGCAGGCAATGGTGATTGGTGATATGCCCTTTCTTACCTACACCAACGAAATGCAAGCCATTCAGACGGCTCAGCGGTTTTTGCAGGAAGCCGGTGCGCAAGCCGTCAAGCTGGAGGGCGGCACGGCGGTCGCGCCGATTGTCCGCCGATTGGTCGATTTGGGCATTCCGGTGATGGGGCATATCGGCTTTACCCCGCAATCAGTACACCAGATTGGGATGCGGGTGCAGGGCAAACACACCGAAGATGCCAAGCGCGTCTTAGAAGACGCATTTGCATTGGAGCATGCCGGAGTCTTCGGACTTGTGCTAGAATTAGTGCCCGCCCCACTTGCGCGGGAAGTCACTGCGCAGGTGCACATGCCGACCATCGGCATTGGAGCCGGGCCTTGGTGCGACGGGCAGGTGCAGGTGTGGCACGATCTACTAGGCCTCTACACCGACTTCACCCCCCGCCACGCCCGCCGCTACGCTTCGTTGGCAGAGACGATCCAGGATGCGCTGCAGCACTATGCCAATGATGTGCGTGCTCATGCATTTCCGACCACCGAGCACAGCGCAACGATGGATGAAGAGGAGCTGCGTGAGGCGCTGAAGGATATCGAAGGTCATGCAAGTAGTTGAGACAATTGAAGCGTTCCGACACGCGCGTGCCCCCCTAGGAGATCTCGGCTTTGTGCCCACAATGGGCTATCTCCACGAGGGGCATTTGAGCCTCGTACGGATGGCCAAAGCGGCCAATTCATCCGTCGCGGTCAGCATTTTCGTCAACCCAACGCAGTTTGGCCCCTCCGAAGACTTTGCCCGCTACCCCCGCGACACCGAACGCGATCTGTCGCTGCTGGCGGAGGAGGGGGTCGATCTGGTGTTTCTCCCGCCGGTGTCGGAACTCTACCCCAATGGGTTCCAGACCTATGTGGCGGTAGAGAAAGTCACCAAGCGGCTGGAAGGCGCGGCCCGCCCCACCCACTTCCGCGGCGTTGCGACCATCGTCGCGAAGCTCTTCAACATTGTGCAGCCTACTCGCGCCTACTTTGGCCAAAAAGATGCACAGCAAGTCGTGGTGATACGCCAGATGGTACGCGACCTCGCGATGCCGGTTGAGGTTGTCGTGGGCGAGATTGTGCGGGAGGAGGATGGGTTGGCGATGAGCAGCCGCAATAGCTACCTCTCGCCGCGCGAACGCCAAGCCGCGACGGTCTTATACCGTGCGCTCACCACGGCACAAACGCACTTTTGCAATGGGGCACGGAGTGGGGGTGTGCTCCGCACGGTGATGCAGCAGGTGATTGATTTTGAGCCGCTCTCGTCGGCTGAATATGTCAGCGCCGCAGACCCAGAAACGCTCCTAGAGCTTGATTTGGTGCAGAATGGACGGGTATTGCTTTCGCTTGCGGTGCGTATTGGTTCGACTCGGTTACTTGATGCAATGCTCTTGGAAGGATAACGCCATATGTCAACCCACCACGTCCAGGTCGGCTTAGTGCAAATGAGCTGTACCGACGATGTCGATAATAACCTGCTCAAGGCGTGCAATTTTATCCGCGAGGCCGCACACAAAGGCGCGCAGATTATCTGTCTGCAGGAACTCTTCTGCACAGAATATTTCTGCCAAAGTGAGACGTACGACCACTTTTCGCTGGCCGAGTCTGTCCCTGGCCCAAGCACCGATGTCTTGGGGCAGCTGGCCAAAGAGCTTGGGGTGGTGTTGATTGCGAGCCTCTTTGAGCGGCGCGCGGGCGGGTTATATCACAACACCGCCGCCGTCCTCGATGCTGATGGCAGCTATCTTGGCAAATACCGCAAGATGCACATCCCAGATGACCCGCTCTTCTACGAGAAGTTTTTCTTTACCCCCGGCGACCTTGGCTATCGGGTTTTTCACACGCGCTTTGCCACGATTGGCGTGCTGATTTGCTGGGATCAGTGGTATCCCGAAGCGGCGCGGCTGACCGCCTTGCACGGCGCGCAGATCCTCTTCTACCCCACCGCAATCGGCTGGCACCCTAGCGAGAAATATACCCACGGCAATGCGCAATGGTCAAGTTGGGAGACGATCCAGCGGTCTCACGCCATCGCCAACGGCTGTTACGTAGCGAGCGTCAATCGGGTGGGGCACGAAGGCGAGATCGATGGCGGGATCGAGTTTTGGGGGCAAAGCTTTGTGTGCGGCCCAGATGGGATGATTATAGAGCGGGCGTCGGAAGAGAAGGAAGAAGTGATCGTTGCGTCGTGCAATTTGGAGCGCATCGATGAAGCCCGCACGCACTGGCCCTTCTTCCGCGATAGGCGAATCGATAGCTATGAGCAGATAACGAGGCGGTATATTGATGAATAATCGCGATAATCGACAGACGCCAGTTCGCCGTATGCCGGCGGAGTGGGAACCACATCAAGCAACGTGGCTCTCGTGGCCGCACAACGTCGAATCGTGGCCGGGCAAGATGGAGTCGATCTACCCCGCCTACGCCAAGATGGTCGCCGTGCTTGCCCGTTCGGAGACCGTCCACATCAACGTAGATGATGATGAGATGGAGCGGGTGGCGCGGGGGTGGCTTGATACGTACAAGGCGCGGGGGGATATCCGTTTTCACCACTTCCCGACCAACGATGCCTGGTGCCGCGACCACGGAGCCATCTTCATCATAGAGCATCCTGAGCAGCAGGAAGGCCATCCACCGGAGCTTGTGGCGACCAATTGGGGCTATAACGCATGGGGCGGCAAATACCCCCCCTACGACCTTGATGATGCTATCCCCCCCAAGATGGCAGAGGTGTTGGGCGTGCGCTGCATCGAAGGCGGGATGATTCTTGAAGGCGGGTCAATAGAGGTCAATGGGGAGGGGCTACTGTTGACGACAGAACAGTGTCTCCTCAACCCCAACCGCAACCCCCACCTCAGCCGAGAAGAGATTGAGGCACGGCTGTGTGAGGTGTTTGGGGTAGAGCGCGTGTTGTGGCTTAAAGACGGCATTGTGGGCGATGATACCGATGGCCATATCGACGATATTGCGCGGTTTGTTGCCCCCGATACGGTCGTGACGATGGTGGAGGAGAACGCCGAAGATGAGAACTTCATGGTGCTCCACGAAAACCTCGTGCGGCTGCAGGAAATGACCGATCAACACGGCACCCCGCTCAAAATAGTCACCTTGCCTATGCCGCCCGCCACCTTCTACGAGGGAGAGCGGCTCCCTGCCAGCTATGCCAACTTCTATATCGCCAATCACACCATCCTTGTGCCCTTCTTCAACCATCCCAACGACATCCGGGCACAGGAGATCTTGCAAGATCTCTTCCCATCGCGCCGTGTGGTCGGCATAGATTGTACCGATATCATTTGGGGGTTTGGGGCGTTTCACTGCTTGACGCAACAGGTGCCAGAGTTTCCCTCCAAAGCCATAAAGCCGCGTTCCGCCGCCACATAATGCAGGCACAAGAAGTGTTTAGCTTTTCTGTTTGGAGAGCTGTTGTTGTTCACCGAATCTTACGCGGTGGAAGCCACGCCACTTCAGTGACAGTGGAGGAAACCGCGCTTCTCCTTTCTTTCTTGTAATAATCGGAAATCTGTGTTATCATTCAATTCCAGGGCTGCTGTCATACCGCCTATTGTCTCGGAGACGGCTCTGCCATCGCGCCAGGGACAAGCCGCCTGACTTTCGTCAGTGCGGTATATGACGTAGCCGGTTAACTAGCTCATGGGCCGCTTTCAGCCCCGTTTGCCCCATTCGTTCGCGCAATGCGAGGGCTTGTTCGGCCATGGTCAGCGCTTCAGCATAGTCGCCCTCATATTCGAGCACACGTGCTAAGGCAATTTGGGCTTGGGCCAGCAGATCTGGCCGCTTGACCTCCTTCGCCAACGCAAGCTCTCGCTCACACCACGGACGGGCCTCTGCATAACGCTTGCGGTCGAGGTTGAGAAGCGCCAATTTGCCAGAGTAGAGCGCTTGGCTTTCTTTATCGTCAAGCCGCTCCATAATCGCCAGCACATCTTGGTAGCAGGTGTTGGCACGTTCGTAGTTTTGACGGCGGGCAGAGAGGTCTCCCAAGTCGTTCAAAATTGATGCTTCGTCAGTTTCTTTGCCGTGGAGTCGGCTTGCCTCCAATGCTTCGCTGTAGAGCTGTTCTGCCTCATCAAGCGCGCCCCGTTGCTCTGCGACAAGCCCGCGCAACCGCGTCGCGATGATGCGATCACGTTCATTATCCCCCTTTTGCGTGACTTCGGTCATTGCCTGCGCCCACTGGTCGGCCTGTTCGGTCTTGGCGCGGTTCCAGTAGATAAAGGCCACATCGTAGGCGCGCCACCCAGCACTATGCCAATCGCCCAACAACTTGGCAGCATCGTAGGCCCACTCACTCAATTTGCCCCACTCATCCCAATAGTCGTGGAAGCGCAAGAAGACCCGCAAATTGAGCGATAACTCGTTGAGCATACGCGCCGACTCGGCCCCTGGCGTGTCATCGGCAGTCGTCGCGAGGTCGTGGAGGGCTGTCGCCGCCGACTCTAGGTGAAACCACGCCCGCCGTAGGAGGTCAAACGATTGAGAGAGGCGGTTTGAATCGCCACCGTAGCTGCGTGCAAATGTCACCCAATGGCGCAAAGCACGACGGTAAGCATCCTTGTCAAATAGCGACGTATCCTCGCGGCGGTCGAAGAGGTAGGAACGGGTCACTTGATGCAAGATGTAATACCCACCACGTGCGTCCAAGATGAGCCGCAATGCAAGGAGACGCTCTACCACACTGTCGATTTCGCTGATCGGGAGGCCAGTGATTTCGGTGAGCGTTGCGGTGGCCACCGGCGTGTGCAGCGACATGAGCGCAGATAAGACAATCCGCTCGCTATGGCCTATCGACCCAAATAGATCTTCAAGCAGGGCTTCGTGTAGCGTTGGTGTGGATGATTGAGCGGCATTGGTGAGCCGATCCACCGCCTGCGGAAAGGTGCTGTCTTTTTCCATCACCATGCCCAAAATCTGGTGGATGATGTGCAAGTTGCCCGATGATTGTTCGGTAAGCTGCCGCCGTAAGGTCATATCGGCGTGGGCAAGCTCATCGGCGAGGAAGGGGTTGCGTCTCCCCATATCGCTCAAAAACTCAACCATCTCCTTATCGCTCAGCGGCTCCAGGTTGATAATCACCCCACTTTCGCCGGGTCGGTAGTGGTTGGTGATAATCGCCTTGTTGGGGGCCGGAAGCGTGCGCAGGAAATCGGCAATCAAATCGCGCTCTTCCTCCGGCAGTGTTTCGAGATTGTCAAGCACAAAGAGCATCCGACGGCCATGGAGGCTTTCCAAAAACGCACGGCGGCGCTGTCCCGCGTCGGACATGCGGATAATGGTCTCATTGCCCATCAGGCGCGCGAATGTACTCACAAACGAATCGAGCGCAGACAGCGCAAGGGTTTGATGAACCGCGCGGGTGTGGTCAAGCGTGTTGGTCTTGGCACACACGTAGAGATAGGAATCGAACCACGCATGCCGGCGGGCAATCTGCGCCACTTTGAGCGCAAGCGAAGTCTTGCCCATGCCGGGCGGCCCGTCAATCACCATGCCCCATGTTCGCTCTTCGGGGGTTAGTGCTTGCAAACAGCGCTTCATTTCGGTGATGCGGCCCACAAAGAAGCTCGATGACATGGGCAAATTGTCAAGGAACGTCGTCCCGCGGTCGTCATCAAGCTGCGTGAGCCGACTCTCTAAGCTGACAATCTCTGCTTGCTTCTCCTCGATCTCAATTTGCAAGTCGGCCGGGACGGATTGTTCCTGTTCTTGATAGGTTGCAATCTCTTCGTTGATGATGCGCACCGCCCGGCGCGCTCGCGAGAGCAACCGTTGGAGAGACTCTCGGTCATCCATAGAAATAGGCGGCAAAGATGGCTCCCGCGGGGTGCGGGTCGATAGAGCTGCCACCTTCCCTCCTTTCCAGTAATTTGCCCCCACTCCCCCTGCCCACAGAGACGGTTATGGCGAGAGATTGTTGCTGAGGTACCATCGTTCTATATTCCAGAAGTAGGTTGGGGTCGACAGATTTACCGGCCCGTCAAGCGTTGTCACTTGCGTGTTGAGCAATACCGAAATTCGGTCAGTCCACAAGTAGAGATAGGGCAAGAGTTGCGCGACGCGGGCTTGCGTTTTTTCATAGGCTTCTTGCCGTTCGTGCTTATGATAGAGCTGCCGCCCTCGCTGCGCTTGCGTATCGTAGACGAAGTCGGAAAAACCGACAAAGTTGCGGGTCATACGGGTATCTGTCCCGCCGCGGTTGATTTGGCTCGAATGGAAGAGCGCAAAATCATCAGGGTCATAGTACATATAGTCGGCAAAGTTGGGATCTCCCGCGCCATTGCTCCAACTGCCCAAGAGCAGGTCGAAGTCGTAGGGCGGGCTGATCTTCGACAGGATGGTGGTGGCGAAGTCGGCAGGCTCAACCTCTATCTGCAGCCCTATCGACGCGCCTATCTCTGCGATGCGCTTGGCGGTCGCTACTCGCCGCACATCATCGCCACGTACATAGAGTGTCGCGCTGAACGGCACACCATTTTGCTGCCGAATCGTCGTTCCTTCTGGCAATGTCCACTCTGCCTCCTCAAGCAAGGCCCGCGCCTCATCCAGATCAGGCTCATTTTGATAGATGCCGCTGGCTGGTTGGCGGGATGCTTCGGGGTCGTCTGGCCGCGCGGGGAAGAGATCCGCCCATGACCCAGGTGATGCACTGTTGGCGATGGGAATGCCCTGCCCTTTGGTCATCGTTTGGATGAGGTGCGAGATATCAACTGCTTTGGCGAGCGCCTGCCGGACGCGGACGTCGGTGAAAGGCCGCCCTTCCCGCAGATTGAACGCCAAGAAATAGAACCCATTTTCGGGGTAGCCACCGACTTGCAACTGCTCCGATGTCTCCGTGATGGTGTGCATGGTGTTCCACGGCAGCTCCGCAAGCAATAACTGTTCATCTTTCAGCGCCCGAAGGGTGACTTGCACATCGGAAGACCCCACAAATGCCACGTGATCCAGCAATGGCTGCCCGCGATAGAAGTCATCGTAGCGCGTGAGCACGATAGATTTGCCGCGTTGGCGCTGCTCAAAGCGAAACGGCCCCGTCCCAATGGGGACATCCCAGAAGTTGAGCGAACGTAGCTCACTCTCAGCCAGCAGGTGGTAGGGGAGAATGGGCAAGGTCAGCTCTGAGAGTATCGGCGCATATCGTTCGGTGAGCGACAACACCACTGTATGGCTATCTGGCGTCTCAACGGCGGCAATATAGGTCTGCACGTCAGATAAGAGCGCGGTTGAGGTGTAGGGCAGCGCGTGCATTCGGTCAAGCGTGAAATGCACATCCACGGCGGAAAACGGCTCTCCATCGTGCCAGGTCACATCTGTCCGCAAGGTAAATGTCAACGTGCGCCCATCTGCAGATGCTTCCCACATCTCGGCGAGATCTGGCTGTGGGAAGAGGTTTTCATCAAGCTGCATTAGCCCACTGTAGAGCAACGATATCACCTGCTCCTCGCCCCGCGACCGCGGATGCCACGGCTGCAATATCGGGATAGCCTGCGCAAGCCGAACCGTCAAACTGCCTCCCCGCGGCAACGGCGTCGGAGAGGGGACAGGCGTGTTTGTGGGGGGAGGCGCAGTAGCAGTGGGCGACGGGGTCGTCGAGACCCACGGGAGAGATGAGAGAGATGCGTCGCTACACCCGAAGAGCAAAAGCAGAAGGGTCAGCGCAGCAATAACACTGATCCACCATAATCGTTGGGTTGGTAGTCTATGCATAGGGTTCATTATAGCGCATGCAACAAATGTTGTTCCAATTCGGTGCAGTGACGTTGCCACGAGTAGTGGGCCACAACCCGCTCTCGCCCCCGCCGCCCCATCGCCATCGCTGTTTCTGGCTCTGCCACGAGCTGCCCTATCGCGCGGGCCAGGTCATCAATCTGGTCTTCGGCAAAGAGCATTCCCTCTTGGCCCTCGCGGATGATGGTGTTGAGCGGGTGTATATTTGTTGTCACGACGGGCAATCCCGCCGCCATATATTCATATACCTTCAGCGGCGACCAGAAAAACCCTGCCGCGCGCAATGCCGGATGCGGGGTCGTGGTGAAGGGTGCCACGCCAATGTGGGCATAGGGCAATTCCTGTGCCACCCGCTCGTGAGCCATCGCCCCCAGCAGGTGAATGTGGCGGGGCCATGTGGCGGCATAGCGTTCGGCAGAAGCACGTTCCGGGCCATCGCCAATCAGCACGAAATGGGCATTGACACCCTGCTCCAACAACCGCCCAGCCGCCTGCACAAACCCATGTACCCCGTGCCACGCCCGGAATGACCCCAGAAATACGACAATTGGCGCATCGAGGGTGGCAAGGTAGGGCGGGCTGGGAGGCGGGCTGGGAAGATCATCATCGCCATATATCCCCGTATCTTGGGGCAAGGGCGTTACTCTGTCAACATTGGCTCCCCATGGTAGTTCAACGATCTTTTGGCGGGAAATCTCATGAGGTATGGTCGTATGCAGGGGGGTCACAATCGTCGTGGCCCATTGGCATTGGGTCGTCGCCCACCGCCGCATCGGCCCGCCAAGCGCATCATCAAGCCGCCGCTTCAGGATGACAGGCGGATCGACGATTAGCGCATTGACCTCAAGCATGGACGGGATGCCAAAGCGATGAGCTGCCCATATCCCCGCCCCTCCAAAGTTGTAATAACGCTCCATAATAACGTCAGGGCGCAAGGCGCGGACAAGGCTGAAAATAGGCCACGCCCCCGCAATCGCCATCTGCTTGGGGATATCGTGGTAGTAGAGCGAAAAACCGTCGTAAGGTATGGGCAATAGATGGCCTCCTAACGACCGCCACGGAAGCGTAATCGCGGACGGCAGGGGAAGTGAATGGCTCCGTGCCGCCACTAGGTGAACGTCGTGGCCCCGCCGCGCCAACCCCCGTGCAACCTCAAGCGCATGGGTTGAGCCGCCAATGTGGCCGGGGATAGGGATGCCGTGGGCAAGGTAGAGAATGCGCATAGTGAAGTATGAGCCTATCCTATCTCTTCCTCATGCTCGTATAGTAGTTCAGTAATCCGATCTGATTTATGAATGAGGAACTGGCATGATATGATTATCTCCAACTAATGCTATTCACCCTCTTCCCAGGAGATTCCTAATGACCGATCCCTTGCACCAGTTTTTGGACGAGACCCGCGATGCGCGCGAATACAAACATGCCCTAGCGGTCAAAATGGTCCACGAGAGCATTGTCTACGACACCATTGTGACCATGCTTCAGGTTTCGAAAGCGTTCATTAGCAAGTAGGCGCAAGAACATACAATGAATGATGATATTCGTGGTAGTATAGGCGAGAGACGGGTGTTTTTGCAAAAACCTGGTACAATAAGCAGACGTAAGCAGACGTGATGTGCACATAGAGCGTGTTTTGAAGGTTTACCAATGCGAATATTGTTTCTTGGAAGCCCATCGTTCGCCGTTCACCCGCTCAATGCGCTTGTCCAGGCGGGGTATGAGGTTGTCGGGGTGGTGACGCAACCCGACCGTCCCGCGGGCCGCAAACGTATCCTGACCCCTCCGCCCGTGAAGGAAGCCGCCCAATCGTTTGGCATTCCGGTCTTCCAGCCCGAGTCGTTGCGGGGGGAAGAGGCAGCCGCACCATTAGCTGCTCTGCGGCCAGATGTTGGCGTGGTGGCAGCATATGGCGAGATTTTGCGCAAGCATATCATCGACCTCCCGACGCACGGCTACCTCAACATCCACCCATCGTTGCTGCCACTCCACCGCGGGCCAGCGCCAGTGACCGGGGCTATCTTGGCGGGCGAGAACGAGACGGGTGTCACGATTATGAAGCTCACGGCGAAGATGGATAGTGGGCCTATCCTGGCGCAGGCGACCGTCCCGCTCTTGCCAACCACGCGCTCCGGCCCGCTCACCGACGAACTTTTTCAGATCGGGGCAGAGCTGTTGGTCAAGGTCATCACGCCTTACGTCGATGGAGAGATAGAGCTGCGTGAGCAAGACCATTCGCAGGCGACAATCACGCGGCTGCTGAAGAAGAATGACGGCTTACTCGATTGGCGATTGCCCGCATTGGTGCTAGAGCGGCAAACACGTGCATTTGACCCCTGGCCCGGCGCATACACGATGTGGGGCGACCAACGGCTCAAAGTGATTACGGCGCGGGTACATCAAACTTACACGTCCTCATACACGCCACTCGCAGGCTCATCTGGCAACGACACGGTTGAGACAGCCGTCGGGACTATCGTGGCGGAAGAAGAAGGGCCACTCGTGGCGACCGGCAGCGGCGCGTTGGAGCTTGTAGAAGTCCTGCCCGCAGGCAAACGGGTGATGTCTGGGCGAGAGTGGGCAGCGGGGCAGCGTGGGGTTGTGGGGCAGCAGTTTACACCCCTCCCAACGCCGTAACAATGCACGATCATATCTATGATACAATATCGATTGGTCTCGCGATAGACAGAAGCAACAGAGAGAAGCAATAGAAAAAACGTGCACCGTTCCATGCCGCAGATTAGGTAAGGTAGTCATCGGGACTGGGGTGCTTCGCGTATACACAAAACTATGAACACGATGGATATTAGCGACGAAATGTATAAGCTTGGTGTCCGCGATGCCGAGCAAGATGATCTCAATCTTTTTTATTACCAACACTATTACTATTACCGCCAAGGGTACGACCAAGCCCGCCGCGGCCACCAGCGCTCGCAAATCACCAAAAAGCTTTCCGATCAGCGGTTGCTGCCGATTGTGATTGGGCTTGTGGTGGTGGTGGCGCTATCGTGTGTGGGTATTCTCCTCACACAAGGCTCTGGCACTCAGTTGATAAGCTTCACGGACAACGACGATAATGATGATGCGCAAGCCGTGAGCGAGATTCTTTCCGACACGACCAACCTCATTGAGACGAGCTTTGCGACTACCCCGACCCCTATCAGCCTCACGCCAGAGGCCGATGTGCTGTTGGAGGTGGGGATAGAGGCGTTAGTGACCAACCTCGACGGGGCACCATTGCGCGCCCGCAGCGAGCCTAGTCTCGATGCTTCCATCGAAACGCGCTTCCCCGAAGGCGCAAAGGTGACGATTTTGGAGGGGCCGGTCGAAGCCGATGGCTTGATATGGTGGAAGGTAGAGGGCGCAGCCGGTAGTGGCTGGAGCGTGGAGCGGGGCAAAGATGATTTGCTTGTTCTCCGCCCACCAACACCATCTCCCATTCCTACGGAAGAAGTCGTTGCGATGGTGCAAACCAAGTCGGCGATTGAGACAGCTGAAGCGGCCCCCTCTCCCACGACCCCCCCTGCTACAGAAGTTGCTCCGCCCACGGCAGAGCCAACTGCTACTCCAGAGCAGCCGCTCCGAGTGGGCGATACGGTCAAGATCGTGGGTATCGGCAATGCGTCATTGCGGGCACGGAGTGAGCCAGGTGTCAACCAACCGATCCGCGTTCATATCTCTGAGGGCACAGAATTAAAGGTCTTGGCAGGCCCAAATGAGGTAGATGGCTATGTGTGGTGGCAGGTGCAGAGTGAGGATGGGACAGGGTGGATTGTTGAGGAGGGGCCGGAAGGGCAAAAACTCCTAGAGCGCATTGCATCAGCCCCCGCCGAAGCTCCCTCAGATGCCGCCACAGATGCCGCGACGGGTGACACGACGGGCGATACTCCTGCCCAAGAGCCTACTCCCGTTCCCGAAGGCGTGTATGTTGGTGGGACGGTACGTATCATCAACGTTGGCGACTCAGCCCTCAGCGCGCGCAGTCAACCCGGCACCGGCAACGCGATTCAGACGACATTCCCGGCAAACTCCGAGGTGCAAGTGGTTGATGGGCCGGTTGATGCCAATGGCTACACGTGGTGGAAGGTAGAGGGCGATGCGGGCACTGGTTGGTGCGCTGAAGAGAACCAAAATGGCCTTGCGTGGCTTGATCCAGTCGCGCCTGCAACCGCGCCAGAGGCTGCAGAAACAGCCGCTCCTACCAACACAACCGAACCTCCTACGCCCACACCAACCACCGTTGCGGTTGGGGGCAGTGCGCGGGTGGTGAATGTTGGCGACAACGACCTCACGGTGCGCAACAATGCAAGCACCAGCGCTGGTATTGTGACGGCCTTGCCAGAGGGCACCGTGGTCGAGATTGTCGATGGGCCGGTTGAGACGGGCGGTTATACGTGGTGGCAAATCCGCAGCAATGGCGTGACAGGGTGGTCGGCTGGAACGGCTCCCGGCGGCATCATCATGCTTGAGATGGTTGATGCGACGCCCACGCCTGAGCCAACAAATACGCCCGAACCGACCAATACGCCCGAACCGACCAATACGCCCGAACCGACCAATACGCCCGAACCAACTGCCACCCCTGAACCGACCACAGAGCCTTCACCCGAACCGACGGCCACCGAAGAACCGGCGGATGAGGAAGAGGCAGACGAGGCGGATGAGGCGGATGAGGCAGACGAGGCGGAAGAACCTGACAGTGCCACGGCGTTGGAGGTGGGTGGCAATGCCCGCATCGTGAACGTTGGCCAAGATGGGTTGCGCATCCGCCAAGAGGCCGGTACCGATGGTGCTTCTGTCACTGGCTTCCCGCAAGGCGCTGTCGTCGAAGTGTTGGAAGGGCCGGTTGAGGCAGACGGCTATACGTGGTGGCGCATCAAGTATCGTGATAACGAGGGATGGGCCGCGGGCGGAAGTGCTGACGGGGTTGTCTGGCTTGAGCCAACCACCGAAACCAGTAGTGACGATGCGCTTGTGCCGCTGCACATCGGCGGGATGGCGCAGATCGTGAATGTTGGCGGTGGCGACTTAACCGCCCGCACCAAACCCGGCACCGGCAGTGACGCGATTATGGCGCTGCCCACCGGCAGCCAAGTCACCATTGTGGATGGGCCGGTCGAACGAGATGGCTACACATGGTGGCGAGTCGAATATAATGGAACACAGGGATGGGCAGCCGAAGGCGGCGGTGGAGTCACCTGGCTCGAACCGCTCTAAACCTGCTCTACCCGTAAAAAAACCAAAAGAACCAAAGAAGCGAATACAAGTCTCAGGTCTATAGAGTATGATAATTTCGTAGATCTGGGGCTTGTGCTTCTTTTTGCTTTCAGGGCAATCGCATCTTAGCATCCCAACACCCGAGCAAGGTAGGCACCATCAAGCG
>CAZGLO010000034.1:0-37201 GCA_964526735.1 uncultured Chloroflexaceae bacterium
CGACGGGTGGAGGAGCGAGCACAAGCCCAGGTGCTTTAGCTCTGGGTAGCTGACAAAGTAGACTGAAACAAGCAGAAGAGAAAGGATCTCCTATGGACGCCCCCGCAAAACCCTCGGCAGACGGCTTTATCCGACAAGGTATCACCGCGTTCCGCGCTGGCGATAAGGAAACTGCCGCCTACCTCTTCTCACAGGCCATCAAGCGCGACCCCGAGAGTCAGTTGGCATGGGTGTGGCTCTTTGGCTGTGTCACGGTTGAGGAAGAACGTCGCCATTGCCTTGAACGCGCCATCGCCATTGACCCCACAACGAAGGCCGGTATACGTGCGCAAGAACTCCTCGATAAACTGCCCGCCCCCCCCGCAAAACAGATCGTGGAGCAAGTCGCGCCGCAACAGGATGATCCACCACCTCCCCCTCCCCCGCCACCACGCAAGCCCAAACCTAAACACAAGCCGAAACCCAAACCAGTAATTGTTGAGACTGTCTATGAGGACGAGGAGGAGGAGGAGGAGGACGATGTCATTGAGTATCGCCCCTATATCAAGAAAAATACGTCAGACAAGAGCAAACAAGGCCGCAAACAAGCATTGATATGGGTGGGGTCGTTCGTAGGGATAGTCGTGCTGTGTGGGGTTTTCGGCGTCGCTTCTATCATCGCAATGGGGGGGCAAGGGAAGAAGGTGAGCCAGGTTTTTGGTTCTATTGACGAAGGCCTTGGGCCTGCACCACTCCCGACTTCCCTTCCTCAACCTACCCCACCCCCTCAACCAACACAGGTTCCTGTCCCAACAATTAGTCCTCGCGAACGACGGGAAAAGCAACTGGACAAGTATTTCGAAGATATTGATTCGTATAACTACATAACAGATGTAATACATGGCGAAGATCTAGATGATCTGGAAGATTTATCAACTAGTATTTCCCTTTATAAGGCAGCTTATCGCGCACTCTTAAAGGTAAACCCTCCACCATTTGCAGGGGATTTTCATCAAGATTTACTAGAGTTTAATAGATGTTGGATCGCAGGATTGGAAGATGCCCAAGATGCAGTTCACCAAAATAGTTCAATGGAATTTCAAGAGGCGATGGATGATATGGAGTTCTGCCTTACTCTGTATCCAGATCGTGATGATCTCATTGAGGCAGCGGGATTGTCTGATGACTGGTCTATTGATTAGGTGGTACTGAAGCTCTAAGCAGGCGCGGGGTACAGTGGCCGCCCGACCGCGGCAGGAAGGCGGGGGGGCGGCCATCAGGCATGGGAGGGGGTGGGTGTTGGCAAAGCCGGACGGGGTAGATTATCGACACGTTTTGCAGATTGTCCTTCCAAGTTCTTTTTCCTTTTTGTCCAGTTCTCTGCCACACTCCTCACACCTTCCAGCACTCTCTCGTTTTTCTTTCCAAGATTGTTTCAACAGTTGCCATTCTTGATCGGAGTTTCGTAGGTTCCACAACCATACAATATTTTCTGATGCAGAGGCAAGAAGCATGCCATTCGGGCTAAATACTACGCTCGTCACCCATCCTGAGAACTTGTTGAAGATACGAAACAGGACATTGTTATCGGAGCCTTGAGCATTGTAGTCAGTGAGGATGCGCAATTGAGTTCCCTCGGCCACCCGCCACAGTCGTATGGTCTTATCCCACGAGCCAGAGGCAAGGATGGTGCCATCAGGGCTAAAGGAAACACTTGTGATGCCCTCTATATGTCCCTGGATAATGCGCGAACTACCCGACACCTGCCATAACCGCACGGTTTTATCGTTGGAACCAGAGGCGAGCATAGTTCCGTCGGGGCTAAAGGCGACACACACAATATTGTCGCGGTGGCCGGTGAGAGAATAGAGGAGAGAACCATCTGTTACCCGCCACAACCGGATAATCTTATTTACCACCGAGGCGAGGAATGCCCCATCGGGGCTGAGGGCCACGCTCGTGATACACCACCCTACATCATCAATGTCCTGGAAGATTTTGAGTAAAGTTCCATCTGCGACTTGCCATACTTGCACAATCCCATCGTTCGATCCCAATGCCAAGAGGGAACTATCTGGACTAAAAACCACATTTGTGATACACCACCCGATATTTTCTTGTAAAACATGGATGAGGGCCCCATCTGCCACCCGCCATAGCCGTACAGTTTCGTCATCAGAGGCAGAAGCCAAGATCTTGCCGTCAGGGCTGAAGGATACTCTTTTGATATCGTTTGTATGACCGCTAAGTGTGCGAATGAGAGAACCATCTGTTACCCGCCACAACCGTACGGTGTTTCCTGAGGCTGAAACAAGTATATTACCATCAGGGTTAAATGCGATATTATTTACCCTGAATGTATGGTCTGCCAGCTCCAAAATACCTTGTCCCGAATAGTTTTGCTCTAGCTGCTTACGAGCTTCACGCTCGCGATATTGTTGCTCAAGCCCACGTTGCCCCAATGCTTGGCGCAATTCAGCCATATTTTGATAGCGTTCGTTGGGCCAAATGGCAAGCATCTTGATAATGATTGCTTCAAGTTCTGTAGAGAGGGAAGGGTTGTGCTCAGAAAGAGGTGTGAGTGGCGTTCCTTGCATACGGTTGGGAACATCCTCAGGAAACGTGCCGCTCAATATATAATAAAGCGTTGCTCCCAGCGCATAGATATCGGAACGCCTATCCGTACGCATGTCAGCCATATATTGCTCAATGGGAGAAAACCCCGGCGTATAAGCACGAGCAGCAACCGTTGTATGTTGGCTTGAGTTATAAGATTTTGCAATACCAAAATCTACCAGGTAGACGTTCTTGTCGGGGGTTCTGCGAATGTTTGTTGGCTTGATATCACGGTGAATGATGGGAGGGTCTTGTGCATCTAGATATTCGAGGGCATCCAACACAGGAGAGATGAGATTGAGAGCTGTGTGTTCGTCTATTCGTTGGTTTGGCTGGCGCTTTAAATAATCTTCCAGCGTTTCACCTGGAACATATTCCATCACCAAATAGTATGAGTTGTTCTCCTCAAAGTAGTCGGTCACAGCAGGGAGAGCGGGGTGACATAGTCCTGCCAACAACCTTGCTTCCTCCTCAAACCGGCGAACGAAGTCTGGGTTGTTGGCAAAATGTGTCTCCTTTATCGCTACTGCCTTCTCAAGACGTTTGTGGAGTGCTTGATATACGGTTCCAAATCCTCCATCTCCAAGCTTCCTCTCAATAACGTAGCGATTTTGTAGGATGTGACCTGGTGAAAGCATATGCATTCTCCAAGAAGGTTAGGTTATGGTTCTCCGGGATCATTGCTTCATTTTACCAGCATATGCGATATATTACCAGAAATTGCTTTTTTGCCCCCTTCTCCCCCGCAAGCACCTCCATCCACATAATCTTGCGCTCGCCACCGTAAACCTTCTCCACTGCCGCGTCGAATATACGCGAGCTGGCACGCCAAATATCCGGGCCAGTGCCGTCCCCCTCCACAAAGGGGATAATTGGGTATGAGGGGACGTGGAGTGTGCCATCGTGAAGCGTCACAGCTTCTCCCTGCTGTGGGGCTTGATATGGTGTTGTCATATAGACTCCTTCAGATAATAAGAGGTTTGGTCCTCGTGTACAATCGAGTGTGTCTTATTGATCAAGGCTTTTGGATTTGATTCAGGTGTATTTCCTTTCCCCTAACATCGAGCCACCTTGCGTGCTAGCTCGAATAACATTATGATTTTATCGGGAACATCCGCTCGACAGGTACACGCTCTTCCTAGATATTTACCGAACTCTGGTTTACCGAATTTTCCAGGTGAATTGGCTGCATATTTATATTTATGAACTAAACCTTGAATTGCAGATGAAAATTTATTTTCTCCTCTTATTTCGACGATATCCTCCTGAAGCCAATCCTTTTCATCTCTCGGATAACCTTGTTGAAGCGCTTTGACTAAGACGTTATCTGTAAAAGCATCTTCGAACTCTTTTTTACCTACATAGATTATTCGCTCACCTATAAAGTCACTAGGGAAACCTGCCTGCTTGAATGCATCCTCTGTAAGTTTAGCTCGTTGTCCTCGATCAGCTTCGTTTGTGTCCTGATCAAGGAAAGCTATTGTTAATTGCTGCCGATTTTGACCCAACAATCTTAGGAATTCCCCCGCTGCACCATTTCCCTTCAGGTTGATTAGACGAATCCCATCCTCCAACAAAGTACGTCCAAAGAGATTGTGGTATATTATTGGTAAGGCGTTCTCTTCTGTTTCTCCCTCGATTAGCACAAAACATCGTTCATAGAACATAACAGTGTTTGTAATTCCAAGTTGTTGTGCTAAATCACCAAGAAATTGCTCAACTTCATTGCCTTCCTCCTCCTTGTTTTTTATTTTTAACCTTTCTATAGTGGTACAACCATCTTCTATTCGCAAGAGATTGATATTCTTTGCAGGGGCACGATCTATCATTGTTAAAGAATGTGTACAAAGCACAATTTGGATGGAATTATCAGGGTCATGAGCAATGTCATCAATGGTACTATACACCGATCTTTGGGCCTCGTAATGCAAATTTGTGTCCGGCTCGTCATAACCCCTGATTACAGGTCTTTGAACTTGGGATGTTTGACTTAGAGATACATTTCTATCCCACTCGAGTACAGCGTTAAATATTCCACGCTTTGTCCCGTCTCCTACCTTTGAGAGATAGTGCAATCCTCTGCCATCACTGATCTGAAATTCACCATTCCGAAGACCACCGCTGAAATCAATGTAAGGATCGAAGGAAATATCTTGAATGCGAGGTGCATATTGCTTCACAAATTCCTGCAATTCTTGTACCTTCTCACGGATACTTTTTTCCGCATCTTCTCGTACTTCACTCAACCTTCTGTCAAGCTGTCTGATTGGTTGACCATCATCTCCTATCTCTTCCTTATAAATTACTTGGTCATACACTTGCCGCAATGTTTTTATCACAAGATTTTCAGGGGCAGAATAATCTATAGCCCTGTACCTTTCAAATCGAGGCAAAAAATCTCCCCACCGAGAAGAAGTTATGGGGATCCACTCTTCTACACGTGGAGCGCATGCAGCCTTCTGCTGAAGCCACTTAATACGTTGATCATTATTTTTTAGTTCAGCCAGAGCATCTCGATCAAGGTCAGTAATGAGTTTTTCAAGTTCAGGCTTCTTCAACTTCGTGAAATTTTTATCTAATCTTTCATCTTTAACTCGCGATCCCCAGTAGAAAGTCTCCTTTTTCTCCTTCTTCCATAGTCTTCTAATCTTCAGCTCATTCTCTACCGCAAATTGTTGGGCCTCAGTGTCGCGTTGATCGAGCACAAAGATTAGGATAGCCTCGATGAGGTCAGTTTCTGATTTCTCTATTTGCCTATTCCCTATTTCGTCCTCTCTATATTCTTCGCGATAGAAAAAATCGCTGTTATCTGGTTCTCTAGATCCAAGAACCATTTCCAATAGATCAAGAACAGAACTCTTACCAGCGTCATTCTCACCGATAAGAACTGCGAGTTGTTCAAATTGGACTTCTATAGACTTCAGCGACCTGAAATTTTCTACTTTCAACTTGATGAGTTGCATGCTTATCTCTCCTACTCTCTGCAAGTAATGATGTTTCGGGATCACACGGTGCTGATATGGTACAAACAAATATTACCACATTGATGGATATCCTGCATACACAGGACAATTTGTACCCCAAGCCAGCTCAACAAAACATTGACCCGGCAGTGCATATCCTGAGCCTGAAGCAAGTATAGCACACCTCCCCCCGCAACCTATGCTATACTCTGGAGGGGAAGAATACGACGCTTGGTCGAAGTTATAGTCATAGAAGAGGGAGTCGCGGTGCTCACGAAGATCTACAGTTGCATTGTGAACGGGCTTGAGGGGACGCTGGTGAAGGTGGAGGTAGATTTTTCAAACAACGTGCCTTCCTTTCTGATTGTGGGCTTGGGGGACGCTTCTGTGCAGGAGAGTCGTGAACGTGTTCGCGCGGCCATCCGCAGTAGTGGGTTACGTTTCCCCAAGAGTCGTATTGTGGTAAATCTCGCGCCTGCGGACGTACGCAAGGCGGGGCCTGCCTACGACCTTTCGATAGCGGTGGCACTGTTATTTGCTTCGGAGCAGATTGAGGCGGATGTAGAGGGGTCGGTATTCATTGGAGAGCTTTCCTTTGACGGTACTATTTGCCACACCAACGGCATTCTGCCTATGGTGGCGGTTGCCCGCGACCAGGGCATGCACACCGCCTACGTCCCTTACGAAGACGGTGCCGAAGCGGCGTTGATCGATGGTATTTCGGTGGTTCCGGTGCGTTCGCTCTCCGAGTTGGTATCGCACCTTGTGGGGGAAGCGCCGGTCGAGCCAATAATAGCCGACACGCCGCGTGAGTATGTTGAGGCCTTCTACCCGATTGATTTTCAGGAGGTGCGCGGCCAAGAGCACGTCAAGCGCGCATTGGAAGTCGCCGCGGCGGGATCGCACAACGTCCTCATGACTGGCACGCCGGGCGCAGGTAAAACCATGATGGCGCGGGCCATGGTCTCGATCATGCCGCCGATGAGCTTTGACGAAGCGTTGGAAGTGACAAAAATCCACAGCGTCGCGGGCCAACTCCCCCAAGACACCCCGCTCATTCAGCAACGGCCCTTTTGTGCACCCCACCATACCACTTCATCACCCGGGCTGGTGGGAGGCGGGCCTGGCAACCGCATCAAGCCGGGGATGGTTACCCTCTCGCACCGCGGGATACTCTTCCTAGACGAACTGCCGGAGTTTGGCAGCAAGCTTGAGATTCTCCGACAGCCGCTTGAAGATCGGGTTGTCACGGTGAGCCGAGCATCTGGGAGTGTTACCTTTCCGGCGTCGTTCACCCTGATCGCTGCACAAAACCCCTGCATGTGCGGCTACCACGGCGATCCTGAGCGTGAGTGTACATGCAGCCCCGCCGCCGTGACACGCTATCAACGCCGTGTCAGTGGGCCACTGCTTGACCGATTTGATATTCACGTACAGGTGCCGAGAGTGGACTACGGGAAGCTCAACAGCGAGCAGCGTGGAGAATCGTCAGATGCGATACGAGAGCGCGTTTGCGCCGCCCGCGAACGACAACGCCGCCGGTTTCGGGGGACAAAACTCTTGACCAATGCAGACATGGGGTCGAAGGAAATCGATGCGCACTGCCAACTCAACGCGGCCTGCCGCGGCCTGATGAAGTCGGCCAATCACCAGCTGAATCTCTCGGCACGCGGTTACTACCGGGTGCTCAAACTGGCACGCACGATTGCAGACCTGGCGGGGGAGGAGAATATTGGCACAACTCACCTTGCGGAGGCATTGCAATACCGCGCCCGTCGCCCGGAGTAGGGTGAAGAATAGACAGTGTCCGTTGGTGTTGGGGAGATGGGGCTGCCTATCTGTTTTATTAGTAGCTAACCGCATCTGACCCCAAGAACGAACGGGCAAGCGATGTCCAATTGGGGTTACTCTGGAGCGTTTGCCCCAACATCACCATATCAATGCTGCCATCGCGGATGACGCTATCGGCAAAGTGCGGCTCTCCCAGCAACCCCGACCCCATCACCGGCGTGTCGGGGACGATACGCTTAATGCCCTCTGCCAGGGGGAGCGACCACCCCGGGAACCGCGCAATCTGCACACCATTGCGTGTATCTGCGGTGACATCAAGCAGATTGACCCCTGAAGAGACCACCCGCCGCGCAATCACCCGCGCATCTTGCATCGTCATCCCTTTGGGGGCAAATTCCTCTGCCACCAACCGAAATGCGACCACAAATCGATTGCCAATAACCTTGCGCACGCCTTCAATGATGTCAAGCGGCAGCCGAAGGCGGCCATCGAGCGTTGCACCATATTCATCGCTGCGGGCGTTGTTGATGGGCGAAACGAGGGTGTGGAGCGCGCCCTTGTCGGCAGCCGACAGCATAATCCCATCGACGCCCGCACGGAAAGCTCGCCCTGCCGCCAGCAAGAAACTCTTGGTCAGCAGCCGCAATTCCTGCGTATTCATATTGTTGACGTTATTGGGTGCTTCAAGCAAGACCATCAGTTTGGTGCCATGCATGTGCACCCGCTCAACCAGGTGATGCAAGGGTGACACAAAAGCCTCATCATAGAGGCCGAGGTGTGGGTTGAGATGGCGGTCGCCGGGCTGGACAACCTGCATCGGTTCAACGATAATCATCCCCACGCCTCCCTTGGCACGTAACTCATAGTAATTCACCAGATCGTCCTGTATTGTGCCATCGGGCCTTGCATATCCACTTGGGATAGGGGCCATCACCACGCGGTTGGCCACCTGCAAGTGGTTGATTCGTAATGGGCTAAATAGGTGTGTCATATGACCTCAGATTAGGGTAGATGGGTGTGTTGAAGAGAAACATCGTATTGTCTAAAACGCAGATACACGTAAAGTTTGCAAGAACAGTATTAACATGGTATACTTGCAATATAATGCCCTTTTGTTATGAAACCCCTGGGCATAGAGCAGCCGACTGCTCATCTCCTCTATGATGGCATGTGTTCGGTAAGGTTACACGCTCGTGTAACGATTTGGCGGCAAGATGTGTTCTGCCCCAAGTGGCCTCCCTTCCGCCGTCTCAAGGTGGCCACCAGCTGTAATTCGCCAACGCGGGCGAGCATTCCTACGATCAACGGGGACAAATCACGACCCACCTAGCACGCGCGGGTATGTTGGATGATGACCGTTTTTTGTACAGGTCAACGGCAGTGGTGTGCCGTCGTCGGAAGGAATCCGGCTATCCGCGGGTTTTGGTGTGCAACAACCCATCGTACATAAACGTTTCTGAGGAATAGTAATATGATAGAACCTCTGGTAAAAGATGTCTTGGTCATTGGAGCTGGCATCACCGGCATGCAAGCCGCGCTCGACCTCGCCGACAAGGGCTACAAAGTCCTCGTCGTCGACAAAGAGGCGAGCGTTGGCGGCGTGATGGTCAAGCTCGACAAGACCTTCCCCACCAACGATTGTTCCATTTGTACCGTCGCCCCCAAGATGGTGGAGGTGTCTCGTCACCCCAACATCGAACTCTTGGCATATTCCGAGGTAGAGCAGGTGATCGGTTCAGAGGGCAATTTCCACGTTTCCATCTGGAAACGCACCAACTACGTCGATCCTGCCAAGTGCACCGGCTGTGGCGACTGTGCCGAAGTCTGTCCTATCGAAGTTGACCATGCGTTTGACGAACACCTCTCCAAGCGCAAGGCCATCTACATTCAGTTTCCGCAAGCCGTGCCGTCCATCTACACCATCGATGCAGAGAGCTGTGTGGGGTGTGGAGCCTGCGACCGTGTGTGCGAGGCCGATGCCATCTCCTTCCTCAAGCCATCGCAAGAGGTGGTGGTTGATGTAGGAAGTATCATTGTCGCGACCGGCTTCCAAGTGCTTGAGCCGCTTGAAGTGCGCAAAGAGTATGGCTACGGCCGCTATAAGAATGTCGTGACCGCGCTGCAGTATGAGCGGTTGCTCTCATCGTCCGGGCCAACGACGGGCAAAGTCCTGCGCCCCTCCGACAACACCAAGCCAAAGAAAGTCGCGTGGATACAGTGTGTCGGGTCGCGCAGCAAGCAGCATGGCCACCCCTACTGTTCGCGTATCTGCTGTATGTACGCCACCAAAGAGGCGGCGATCACGGTAGAGAACAACCCCGACATCCAGCCGTCCATCTTCTATATGGATCTGCGGGCCTACGGCAAGGATTTCCAGCAGTATTACAAGAAGGCAGAGGGCATGGGTGTGCGCTATATCCGCAGCCGCCCGTCGCACGTCTACGAAAACCCCGATCAGAGCATCACCCTGGTCTACGAGGACACGACCACTGGCGAGGTGCACGAAGAGGTCTTTGACCTGCTTGTTCTCTCCACCGCCGTCATGCCTTCGCCCGGCAACGCCAAACTTGCCACCATACTGAACGTTGAGCTTGATGAGCATGGCTTTTTCAAGCAGCAGGATATGCTCCTTGAGCCGATGAAATCCACCCGCGACGGCATTTTCCTCGCCGGTTGTGCGCAAGGGCCGAAGGATATCCCCGACTCGGTGGCGCAAGCGAGTGGCGCGGCGTGTAAGGCGATGATCCCCATCCGCAACCGCCAGCGCTCGATTGAGCGAGAGCATGCCCCGGAACGCGAAGTGGCGGGCGAAAAGCCACGTATCGGCGTGTTTGTCTGCAACTGCGGGAAGAATATTGGCGGCTACCTTGATGTCGAGGCCGTGTCGCGCTATGCGAGTTCGCTCCCCAACGTCGTCTTTGCCGAGCAAGACCTCTTTGCCTGCTCAGAAGACACCCAAAAGCGTATGCGGGAAGCCATCCAGGAGCACAAGCTCAACCGCGTCGTGGTGGCGGCATGTTCGCCCATCACCCACGGTATGCTCTTCCAGGATACGTGCGAGCAGGCGGGCCTCAATAAATATCTCTTTGAGATGGCCAATATCCGCAATCAATGCTCGTGGGTACACTCCGACAACCGCGAACGCGCCACAGAAAAGGCCGTCCAACTGGTCGATATGTCGGTGTCGAAGGCCACACACCTCCGCCCGCTGCAGCGTAACAAGATTGCCGTCACAGAGAGCTGCCTGATTATTGGCGGCGGTATCGCGGGTATCAAAGCGGCGATTAACCTCTCTGATATGGGGATTGAGGTGGTGTTGGTTGAGCGGGAAGCGCAACTTGGTGGCCGACTCAACACGCTCCACACGCTGTTCCCCTCCGACCGCAGTGCGGAAGAGATTATCAAGCCGCTCATCTACAAGCTGGAGCACCGCGAACACGTCACTATCTTCACCAATACCGAGGTCGAGGCGATTGGCGGCTATGTGGGCAACTTCAATGTTGATCTCACCTCTACCACCAACGGCACCAAGCGCCACGTGACCATTGGGACGATTATCGTGGCGACGGGCTTCCAAGAGATCGATATGACGGGGCGGTTTGGCTATGGCGAGCACCCCAATATCATCACGCAAACTGAGCTTGAGCAGCGGCTGAAGACCAATACGCTCGGCAAGCCGCGGTCGGTGGTGATGATTAACTGCGCGGGGGCGATGGATGAGGAACGCCCGTACTGCTGCCGTATTGGGTGCGGTGTTTCCATCAAGAACGCCAAGCTCATCAAGCAGAATGCGCCAAACAGCCGTATTTTTGTCCTCTACAAAGACCTGCGGATGTTTGGCAAGTATGAGGAAGAGTACTTCTCCGACGTGCTCAACACCGTGCGGCCAATGATGATCCGCTACACGAACGAGCAAACTCCCAAGGTGAGCGTGCGGGGCGAGTCGATCTTCATTCAGGCCTACGACCCGCAACTGCAAGAGGATGTCGAGATAGAGGCAGATTTGCTCGTCTTGACGGCCCAAACGCAGGGTGATATCCACACCTCGAAGCTGAAGAAGATGCTGAAGATCGCATCCGATTCGGGCGACTTCTACACCGAAGCGCATGCCAAAATCCGCCCGCTTGACTTTGCGACGGAGGGGGTATACCTCTGTGGGTCGGCGCACTTCCCCAAGAATATCCCCGACGCTGTGGCGCAGGCAGAAGGTGCCGCATCGCGGGCCGCCGGGCCGTTGATGGTCGGGACGGTGGAGGTTGAGCCGATTGTTGCCGAAGTCAACACGGCGATCTGCTCTGGCTGCGGTCTATGCATCTCGGTATGCCCCTACCACGCCATTGAGCTGGACGTACAAAACGGGGTCGCAAAGATTACCGATGTCTTGTGCAAGGGGTGTGGCGCGTGTGTGTCGGCCTGTCCATCGGGGGCAGCGCAACAACGCAACTTCACCGATCAGCAGATCTTCTCTATGATAGACACGGCGTGGGGGGAATGGTAGCATCATGACGAAAACCGAAGAGATGCAAGTAGAGCACACGAATGGCCAAAACGGCTCGTTTGAGCCGAAGATCATGGGATTTCTCTGCAGTTGGTGCTCCTACACGGGGGCAGATATGGCGGGCGTCAGCCGAATGCAGTACCCCGCCAACATCCGCATTGTCCGCGTGATGTGTAGTGGGCGGATGGATCCCCTCTTCGTGATGCGGGCGTTTCAATCGGGGGCAGATGGCGTATTGGTGTCGGGGTGTCACCCGGGTGACTGCCACTACTCAAGCGGCAACTACTATACCCGCCGTCGCTTCGCCGCCATGCGCAAGCTGCTCGACTTTATGGGCATCGACCAACATCGCCTCAAGGTGACGTGGGTCTCGGCATCGGAGGGGGCACGCTTTGCAGAGATTACCCGCGAGATGACCGAAGAGATACGCGCCCTTGGGCCATTGCAATTGGAGGGGGTTTCTGTATGACCGTATCCGTAGCATCCGAAGAGCGTGTGGCGCAGGCTGACCAGATCCGAGAACGTGCGCGCGCGCTTGTAGAAGATGGCACAGTTGATTTCTTTCTTGGCTATGAGCAGGGGTCAGACCTCCTCCACGTCGCCCCGCATTTTGCGCAGCGGCCTGAAGAGATTGAGCGCTTGACGTGGAACCTCTTCTCGATCAACAACCTCGTCACCTATCTCAAGCGGTTTCACGACCGCAAGGTGGGGGTGTTGGTCAAGGGGTGCGACTCCCGCTCGCTGATCGAGCTGCTCAAGCTGCACCAGGTGGAGCGCGAAAACCTCTACATCGTTGGTATCCCGTGCACGGGCATCCTCAGCCCGGACAAGGTCGCGGCGGTGTGCGATCCGGTGGCGATTAAGAGCATCCAGGAGGATGGCGAACGCATTACCATCGCTACAACCGACGCCAATGGGACAGAAGAGACCACCGTCCACACCAAAGACGACCTGCTCTTCGACAAGTGCACCTACTGTGCCTACCCCAACCCGCTCATCTACGACGAGATGATTGGCGAGCCGGTTGAGCCGCGTGCTGTCGATACGCAAGCCAAGTTTGCCGATGTTGATCGGCTCGAGTCGCTCTCGCCAAGCGAGCGGTTTGACTATTGGAGTGAGCAGTTTAGTAAGTGTATCCGGTGCTATGCGTGCAAGAACGTCTGCCCGATGTGCTTCTGCAACGAGTGTCTGTGGGAGAAGCGCGATCCGCAGTGGGTGACCAAATATCACAACCCCAAGGATATGTTTACCTTCCACATGATCCGCGCCTACCACATGGTGGGGCGATGCACCGGCTGCTTGGAGTGCGAGCGGGTGTGTCCGGTGGATATCCCCTTGGGGACGCTCTTCCGCAAGGTAGAGAAAGATAATATGGCCCTGTTTGAATACCAGCCCGGCACCGACCTTGATGCTCCCCCGCCGCTGAGCACCTACAACGAGGGTGACCACGATCATGAGGATCTCTTGCGATAGGAACCCACATTATGCATGACGTAATCATATCGAAAAACCAGATAGCGGCGTTTGTCCGCGGGATGATGGAGCAGGCCGAGGTCATTGCGCCGGTCGCGCAGGGCAGCCAATCAACGTTTCGGCCCGTCAGCGCTCCCGACGAGATCCTGTGGTCGTTCGGCGGCACGGTCAATTCCACCGTCTCGCCGACCGCTTTCCTCTTCCCGCAGGCGGAGACGATGTTCTCCTACCAAAAGCGCGGCTCTGATATGCAGCTTGACTACCGCATCGATGAGCAGCAACGCATCATCGTTGGCATACGCCCGTGCGATGTCCACAGCCTCCGTATGCTTGACCGCGTGCTGATTGGAGGGGAATATCAAGACCCCTACTACGCCAGCCGCCGCAAACATACGGCATTGGTTGCGCTCGCCTGCAATGAGCCTGGCCACAGTTGTTTCTGCACCTCATTCGGGGCAGGGCCATCGCTTGACGCCGAAAATAGTGCAAGCGCTGACCTTCTCTTGACCGACCTTGGCGACCGCTACTATGTCAACGTCTTCACGCCGCAAGGGCAGGCCATCATAGACCACTCTATAGACCACTCTATAGACCACGATGCCTCGCTCTTCACGCCCGCGACGGCTGCGGATGTGGAAGCCCGCAATGCTGCCGCCACCGCCGCCGCAGACAAGGTCAGCCGCACGCTTGACACCGACGGGCTGTCAGAGGCATTGGCGCAGATGTTTGACTCGCCCTATTGGGATGACATCTCCAAGAAATGCTTGTCGTGCGGGGCATGTACCTACCTTTGCCCGCTCTGCTACTGCTTCGACGTGTTCGATCAGTGCAACAAGACCCAGGGCGAACGCGTGCGGTGTTGGGATGCGTGTACCTTCCGCTCCTTTGCGCTCTTGGCGGGCGGGCACAACCCCCGTCCCACCATCGCCGAAGGCTACCGCCAAAAGATGTACCACAAATTCAACTATGCGGTTGAGCGCTATGGCGAACCGCTGTGTGTGGGCTGCGGGCGTTGTCTCGACTCCTGCCCCGTCAATATGGATATCGTCCGCATTTTGAGCGAAGCAAAGGAGGTCGTGGGTGTTAGCTCGTGAACAGATAGAGGTCACTCGTAACCCCTTCCTGCCCAATGTCACCACCGTTCGGGAGATACGGCAGGAAACACCCGATATCAAGACGTTTGCGCTCACATTCAACGACCCCGATCTGTCCTTCCCCTTCACGCCCGGGCAGTTCGTTGAAGTGTCAATCTTTGGCGTGGGGGAGGTGCCGCTTGGGCTTGCTTCCTCGCCCACCCGCCCCGACACCATCGAGCTGAGCGTTAAGAAGGCTGGTCGTGTCACCACCGAAATCCACGCCTTGACCGTCGGTGATACGATTGGCGTACGCGGCCCCTATGGCCGGGGGTGGCCGGTTGACCGCCTTGAAGGCAAGAATATCCTCATTGTTGGCGGGGGGATTGGGCTATCGCCACTGCGCTCGCTGATCGAGTATATTCTTGATACGCGCGAGGCGTTTGGCTCTATGAAAATCCTCTACGGCGCGCGCACGCAGGCCGATATGGTCTACAAGCGCCGACTGCAAGAGTGGGATAAAGATAGCCAGACCGACGTGCTGTGTACGGTTGATATCGGCACGCCCGGCTGGAATGGCGATGTGGGCGTGGTGACGGGCCTCTTTGAGAAGGCCAATATTACGCTTGAAAATACGATGGTCGTGACGTGCGGCCCGCCCATCATGATTAAATTTGTGACGATGGCGCTTGAAAAAATGGGCTTTTCCGACGAAGATATCATCACCTCAATGGAAAAGATGATGAAATGTGGTGTCGGGAAGTGTGGCCACTGCAATATCGGCAGCAAATATGTCTGCATTGATGGGCCAGTCTTCACGCATCGGGAACTCAAAGCCCTACCAAAAGAATTGTGAGGGTGTTGTATGATAAAATTGAGCAACAAGCGACGCTCACATGGGGGGGGAGACGACGATCTGCTCACCCGCGTTGAGGAGCTAAGCGAACAAGAGATATTTTCCTGCTACCAATGCGGCACATGCAGCTCTGGCTGCCCCATGATCTCGTCGATGGATATCCATCCTGACAAGGTGCTCCGCCACCTGATGTTGGGCTTGGACGACGTGCTTGAGAGCAAGACCATCTGGCTGTGTGTCTCGTGCTTTATGTGCGCAGAGCGCTGCCCGCGTGATATCGACATGGCGCGGGTGATGGAGGCGCTTCGGCAGGTGCGGCTGCGGCAGCGGTTTGACCACACCGATTTATCGCATATGTCGGATGAGGATCTCGCCAACATCCCGCAAATTGCGCTTGTCTCGCATCTGCGCAAAAACACAGGGTGAGGATATATGAACTACAAGTATTACCCCGGATGTACCATCAAGACATCCGCCCAAAACTACGAACATTCTGCCATGGCGGCGCTGCAGTGTCTTGGGGCTGGCCTGGAAGAGATGGAGCAGTGGAATTGCTGTGGGGTGGTGCATAGCCTGACCAGCGACGACCTCTTCCACCAAGTCGCGCCCATCCGCGTCCTGATGAATGTTGAGCACGACGGCACGGAAGAAACGCAGCACGGCGGCGATCCGCGCGACTCGCACGATCCACATGCCAATCAAGTTGTCACGCTCTGCGACATGTGCTACAACACCCTGTCTCAAGCCAACGAATTTGTCAAGGCAGACCCCGAAAAGTTGAAGACGATCAATACCTTCAACGATATGGATCCCGATTACCACGGCGGCACCAAAGTTTCGCACTTGCTTCAGGTGTTGCGGGATGAAATCGGCTTTGCGGCCATCAAAAAGCGTGTCAAGCACCCGCTCAAAGGGCTGAACGTCTTCCCCTACTACGGCTGTATGCTCCTCCGCCCCGCCGAGGTCAAGATAGACGATGCCGAAGACCCCAAGATTATGGCCGACTTGATGCGGGCATTGGGGGCAGAGGTGGTGGATGACCCGATGAAGATTGAGTGTTGTGGCTCGCACCTTACCGTGGGCGACCGCGACATTGTGTATAATCGGGTGGAACGGATTATATCGCGGGCGCAGGAACGGGGTGCCAATGCGGTGGTATTGTCGTGCCCCCTCTGCCGGTTCAATCTCGACACGCGCCAGGCTGAATACTCGGCACGTGCGGGTGTTGGCGCGCCGCTGCCTGTCTTTTACTATACGCAACTGATGTGTCTCGCCTTTGGCGTCCAAGAGACCGACGAAGCGGCACTTGGCCTCAGCGACCATCGGGTTGATCCCCGTTCCCTGCTCCAGGAATTGGGGCTTCTGCAAGAGGTGTATCTATGATTTCCACACACGTTCAAGACCTTCCCCAGGCCACCGAGCACAACGGGGTCTCGCCCGAAGAGATGGTACCCAAAGTCCGTATCTACCTGATGGGCAAGGAATATCACGTGCCCAGCGTGTTGACGATTATGGCCGCGATAGAGTATGCAGGCTATAAGCTCGTACGCGGATGTGGGTGCCGGGCGGGGTTCTGTGGTGCGTGCTCCACCGTCTACCGCAAAGCCGACGACTATAAGCTCCATTCCGCGCTCGCCTGCCAGACGCTGGTGGAGGACGGGATGTACCTGGTGCAAATCCCCTTTGTGCCTGCGGTCAAGAGCGTCTACGACTTGGAGGAGCTTGACGCAAGCAACAACGTCGTCCTGCGCTACTACCCCGAAATCGCCCGCTGTGTCTCATGCAACACGTGCACCAAATCCTGCCCGCAAGACATCCGCGTGATGGACTATGTCCAGGCGGCGCTGCGTGGCAATATTGCGCGGGCGGCGCAGCTATCCTTCGACTGCATTCAATGCGGGCTATGCTCAAGCCGCTGTCCGGCGGATATCAAGCACTACCACGTTGGGCAATTGGTGCGTCGCCTCTATGGGCGCTACACCACCCCGCACTCGCCCTCATTGGCACAGCGCATTGAAGAGATAGAATCGGGCCAATATCAGCAGGAATTTGACGAACTTACCTCGATGTCACTCGACGACCTCAAACGACGCTATGAACAGCGCACCATTGAGGCAGCGGGCGCAGAAAACAAGGGAGGGCATGCATGAAAATCGTTCGTGGGTATCCCGAATATATGCGTGAGAGCATTGAGCGGGTTGAGGCGACACGTGAGGAGCGGGTCAAGCAATCGTACCCGCCCATGAGCCTTGAAGAGCGCGAAACACTGTTGCATGCCTTCCACCCCGACTACAAGCAGGATAAGAAGCGTCCTATTCTCTTCGGCCCCAGCAAGGGCGAGATGGTCAATCATGAGATCGTCGATCTCCTTGAGGCGCATTCGCTTGTCCCTGCTGACCTAGATATCTCCAGCGTTGACCACAGCGTGGATGTCTTGATTATTGGCGGGGGCGGGGCCGGTACGGTGGCGGCGTTGTGGGCGGCCAAGGAAGGCATCCACCCGCACAACATCCTGATTGCCACCAAGCTCCGCCACGGCGATTCCAACTCCACGATGGCGCAAGGCGGTATTCAGGCCGCCGACCGCGAACAAGACTCGCCGACCATCCACTACCTTGACGCGCTTGGCGGGGGCCACTTCACCAACAACCCTGAGCTGGTCAAGGCGCTGGTCTCCGATGCCCCGGAAATCATCAAGTGGCACGAGGATATGGGCGTGATGTACGACAAGGATGAGAAGGGCGATTTTCAGGAGAACCCGGGTGGCGGCACATCGCGGCGGCGGCTGCACTCTGCCAAGGACTACACCGGCCTGGAAATTATGCGCGTCATCCGCGATGAGTCGCGCAACCTGACCATCCCCGTCATTGAGTTTGCGCCTGCGGTTGAGCTGCTCACCGACGACCAAGGGCATGTGGCGGGGGCGGTGCTCTTCAACCTGGAGACCAAAGAATATGTCGTTGTCCGGGCCAAAGCCACGATCATTACGACGGGCGGGTTTGGGCGGCTGCATATGCAAGAGTTCCCCACGACCAACCACTACGGCGCAACGGGGGATGGCCTGACGTTGGCCTACCGCGCCGGAGCCAAGCTGATTGACCTCGACTCGGTGCAATATCACCCCACGGGCGGCGCATTCCCGCCGCAGATTGCGGGCTTGCTGATTACCGAGAAGGTACGTGGTCTTGGGGCGGCTCCCGTCAACAACGACGGGGAATTGTTTGTCTACCCGCTTGAGCCGCGCGACGTTGAGTCATCGGCGTTCATTCGGGAGTGCTACGAACGCAACAAGGGAGTGATCACGCCCACGGGCATGCGCGGGGTGTGGCTCGACTCCCCCATGGTCGAAATGATTCACGGCGAAGGAACGATTAAAGAAGCCTTGCCAGCAATGTGGCGGATGTATGAGCGCTTTGGCATCGATATGACCCGCGACCCCATTCTCGTCTTCCCAACGCTCCACTACCAGAATGGCGGTATCGCGATAGATGTTCACGGCTCAACCGGCATCCCTGGGCTGTATGTGGGTGGCGAGGCGGCGGGCGGTATCCACGGCAAGAACCGGCTGATGGGCAACTCGCTGCTTGATTTCAATGTTTTTGGCCGACGCGCAGGCATTGCCGCGGCGCAATATGCCAAACACGCCACCGTCGGGACGCTCTCACTCTCGCATGTCGCGCGCTATGAGCAGATGCTCCGCGATGCGGGTGTTGCCACCGAACGAACCGCCCCCATGGTGCTGCCGGAGTACCGTGGCAAGGAAGCGCTCAATCGCCAACTTGATATTGTGATCTAAGACGATCTAAGACGATCTAAGACGATCTAAGACGATCTAAGACGATCTTAGACGATCTTAGATGATCCAAACTGTGATCTGAGGGGGTTGGTATGATACAGGTAAACGACGACTGGTGTAAGGGGTGCAATTTGTGCATCATCTCGTGCCCCCGCCAGGCACTCATCTTCTCCGAACGGTTCAACAAGCGCGGGATCCATCCGCCGGAGTTGGTGGATCCCAACCGCTGCAACAACTGCCGTATGTGTGAGCTTGTGTGCCCCGATTTTGCCATCACGGTGGTGGACGAACATACGATCAAGGCAACGTAGCCAAGACCAGCAATGTAACAAGCACAAAGCCAGCACATCACACATCACACCGCGCGAGGCCAACACCGCCTCGCGTGAACAAGCTAGAAAGGGACGCAAGGTACGCATGGACACCAGTCTTGTCCGGTCGGTATTGGGCCAAAACGTCCACTTCATCCATGGCGATATGGCGTGTGTCTATGGAGCGCTCCTTGCCGGATGCGACTTCTTTGCAGGCTACCCCATCACGCCCGCGACCGAGATCGCCGAAGGGATGTCGAGCCTCTTGCCCAAAGCAGGCGGTCGCTACATCCAGATGGAAGACGAAATCGCAAGTATGGGGGCAATCATCGGGGCAAGCTGGACGGGCGCGAAGTCGATGACCGCCACGTCAGGCCCAGGGTTCTCGCTGATGCAGGAAAACCTTGGCTATGCGGTGATGACCGAAACCCCGTGCGTTATTGTCAATGTCCAACGCTCTGGGCCATCCACCGGCCAGCCAACCCTCCCCGCCCAGGGCGATATGATGCAGGCACGATGGGGCACGCACGGCGACCATGAGATCATCACGCTCTACCCCAACTCCGTGCAGGAAGCGATGGAATACACGATTGTCGCTTTCAACCTCGCCGAGCGCTATCGCACCCCTGTCCTCGTCTACATCGACGCCGAAATTGGCCACATGCAAGAGAAAGTCGTCCTCCCCGACGACGACCATATCGAACACATCACCCGCAAACTCGTATCGGTCAGCAAAGAGGAATATGTCCCCTTCGCCACGCCCAATGCAGGCGATGGCACGGCGGAGAGCTTGGTGCCGGAGTTTGCCCCCTTTGGGCAGGGCTACCGTACTTACGTTACCGGCCTGACGCACAACGAAGCTGGTCTCCCGCGGACAAACAGCTACGAAGTGCACGACAAGCTGGTGCGGCGGCTGGCTGACAAGATTACCCTCGACAAGGAAGCGTTCACCTACATTGAGGAGCGCTACGAAGACGATTGTGATATCGCGATTGTCGCCTATGGCATCACCTCCCGCGCCTGCGATGACGCGGTGGAGGAGGCGCGCCGTCAGGGGATCAAAGTCGGCTTCCTGCGGCTGATCACGATATGGCCTTTTGCCGATGAGGTGGTCTTGCGGTGGGCCGAGCGCGTCGGTACGATGATCGTGCCAGAGATGAACCTCGGACAGCTTATTCACCCCATCCGTGAGACGGTTGCCGGACGGTGCGAGGTGGTTCCTCACCACAAGATCGGCGGGGAATTGCACACGCCACAAGAGATTTTGAATGTGTTGATGGAGAACATTGCCCATGAAACGCGCTGATGTATTACGACAGAAGTATTTGCGCCACAGTATGTTCCCGACAATCTTCTGCGATGGCTGTGGTATTGGGAACGTCTTGCAATATACGCTGTGGGCGCTTGACACGGTCAATCTTGACCTCGATAAGACCGTTTTTATCTCCGGCATTGGCTGTTCTTCCCGTCTCCCGGGCTACATCAATGCCGACGGCCTGCATACGACGCATGGCCGGGCGCTTGCCTTCGCGACGGGCGTCAAAGTGGCCAATCCTGAGCTGAATGTTGTCGTGTTTACGGGCGATGGCGATTGTGCGGGCATTGGCGGCAACCACTTTATCCACGCCATCCGCCGCAACATCGACCTGACGGTGATTGCTGTCAACAACTTCACCTACGGGATGACTGGCGGGCAAGTCGCGCCGACGACCCCCGTTGGCAGCATCACGACGACCACGCCCTACGGCAGCCAAGAGCCGCCATTCGATATGAGCGAGATGGCAAAGGTGATTGGTGCGCCATTTGTGGCGCGGTGGCCAGTAACGACCCCCTATCAGCCCATTAAGTCGATTGAGGCGGGGCTGCGCAAGAAGGGGTTTGCCTTCGTTGAGCTATTGTCGCCCTGCCCCACCGCCTATGGCCGCCGCAATAAGCTCCGCACGATTGAAGCCTGCTGGAATTGGTATCAGGACAACGTCATCCTGATTGATGATTACGAGCGCATTCAGAAGTTTGGCACGCCAGAAGAAAAGCGCTCGCTCACTGGCAAGCTCAAGATCGGGGTTTTCCAAGATATTGAGAAGAAGAGCTTCTCAGAGACGCTCAAAGAGCAGATCGAAGCGCTGCAGGGCAAAGAAGCGGAAGTCTTGCAAGCGGCATAGCAGAAAACAAGAACAATATGAGACACGAAATACGTATTTGTGGGTTTGGTGGGCAAGGGGTAGTGCTTGCAGGCCACGTGCTTGGCAAAGCCGCCGCCGCCTACGATGGCCTCACCGCCATCCAAACGCAGTCATATGGGCCAGAGGCGCGAGGTGGAGCAGCGCGGTCGGAGGTCATCATCTCCGACCAGAAGATTGGCTACCCCCGCATCGTCTCTACGACCATCTTGGTGGCCATGTCGCAGGAAGCCTTCCACAAGTTTCGTGGCGACCTCAATGAGCAGGCTATCGTGTTGGTCGACCCCGATCTCGTCCTCGACCACCAAGTTGACCGCCCGACCTACCGCGTTATGGCGACGCGCATCGCCGAAGAGCTGGGCAACAAGATTATTGCCAATATCGTGATGGTTGGTGCATTGGCGGCGGTTGCCAGCCCCGTCACGCGCAATGCGATCATCGATTCGGTGATGGAGAGTGTGCCAGATCGCTTCAAAGAGCTGAATAGACGCGCACTTGATGCCGGGTTTCAGGCGGGGGAAGAGGCGATACAAGCACTCACAAGCTAATTTCTCCCCACATTCCCTATAAAGCGAGCGGGGCGAGTAGGCGGATAGGAGAATCACGGCTACTCCCGCTCGTTCTTCCCTTTCTATGCACCACGAACAGTCATTTCAGTCATCCCAACTACCTCAACCACCCCACCCCACTCCCTCAACGTCCCCCTTGCCACCGCTCATTGCCATCATTGGGGCGACGGCATCTGGCAAGACGGCGATGGGCATTGAGATGGCGAAGCGATTGGGAGGAGAGATTGTCTCCGCCGACTCACGCCAAGTCTACCGCGGAATGGATATCGGGACGGCCAAGCCGACCGTGGCAGAGCGCGCTGCCGCGCCTCATCACCTGATAGATGTGGTTGAGCCAGACGAAGCATTTTCGCTTGCGCTCTACCAACGTTTGGCGATGGAGGCGATTGAGGATATCACGGCACGGGGGAAGATGCCGATGCTCGTGGGGGGGACAGGACAGTATCTCGCAGCCGTGCTAGAGGGGTGGAATATCCCCCAAGTGCCGCCACAACTGGCATTGCGGCAGGAGCTTGAGGAGGAGGCTCAACGCGATGGCGAGGAAACATTGCACACGCGGCTTGCGCAGATCGACCCGCAGGCAGCACAGACTATCCCCGCAACCAACGTGAGGCGGGTTATCCGGGCGTTGGAGGTGTATGAGGTGACGGGCACGCCCATCTCGGAGCTGCAAACCAGCATGCCCCCTCCCTACGACATCACCACCTACTGGATACAGCGGCCAACTGACGTGCTCTACCAGCGGATCGATGATCGGGTAGACGCGATGATGCGAGCAGGCCTCCTTGATGAGGTACGGATGTTGGTTGAGCGCGGCTACTCGTGGGAATTGCCTGCACTTTCTAGCCTTGGCTACCTGCAATTTCGCCCCTACTTCGCGGGGGAAGCCACCGAAACCGCCTGCATTGAGCGGCTCAAATACGATACGCATCGGTTTGCACGGCGGCAGAAAGCCTGGTTCCGCCGCTTGCCCGGCCTCCACCCACTCCCCCTCTAGATACCCTCTTGCTACTCTTGCCGCACCGTCCGCGCTGAGCGGTAGGCGGCGGTGATTTGCTCTAAGAAGGCTTCTGGCCGTTGCGGGTCGAATGGAATATCCACCTGCTGCCGGAAGCGATCTGCAAGTTGTCTTGCGAGCTTGGCCCGGTCACTGCTGCGCAGGTTCCGCCGACGCTGCAGAAACTCTTGTATCAAGGCATAGTCCTTCTCCGAGAGGTTGGCAGAGGCAACAGGAGCTTGGTCGGGTACCGGCGGGTGATTGGCCTGGCTGGGTTGGTTAGCCCGATCGGGCTGATTGGCCTGATTGGGCTGATTGGCCTGATTGGCCTGATTGACCCGCGCAGCGATATGGTCAAGGGAGAGGGCGGCGGCATGTTCTTTCACCACAATGGTTCCCGCAGCGAAGTCGCCCAACCGACGTGAACGCGTGTCGATAAACATGACCAGCACCCCAAAGCCGTAGAGACCGGGGAGAAAGTCGATAATACGGACGAGATTGCGAATAAATGCCGCGACAAAGGTGATAGGCCGTCCCCCTTCGCGCACCACACGCACCTTTACCCACCGCTTGCCGGGTGTTTGCCCATTCCAAAAATGCTCAAACATGATGTAATATCCCCAGAAGAAGAGGAAACTCATCATTCCCCACATGGCAAGCCCAAAACTCCTCAGAGAGTCGCTGTTTGGTAGCACACTGACCATGTCGATGTAGGCGAACAGGAACAGCATCAGCGCGACCTGAAAGATCAGAATGAGTAATGTGTCTACCGTGGCCGCCAAAAAGCGCGATCCTATCCCCGCGACCGCATATTGAAAGGTCACGTTTTCGGGAGTTTCAACAAGGTAGTGTTCAGGTTGCACAAGATGCTCCCATTGCTTCAAACCGAGTTTTTTCGGTCAGGACGGTTATGAAGTGAGTGAAAATTGGCGCTCCACGTCGTCTGGGTGAGTGGTCAGCAAGCCAGGGTCGTGCTCTGTGCCCTGCAAATGCTTGACATCATTGCATGTCACAAGCTGCCATCCGTTTTTCGGGTCGTGCTGCACAATATGCAACGACGTGTTGCCAATGCGGCGACATGGCGGGCGGACGGTGTCGAAGTCAGGCTTGACGTGCCGGAGCATCGCCCGGATCGGCCCGCCATGCGAGAAAAAGGCCAGATGCTCGCCTGGGTGCTGATGCACCATCGCCCCGATAACCTTCACCACGCGGTCTTGCAAATTGGCGAGTGTCTCCCCGCCACCACGGGGGATATCTTGCCCCTGTTTGATAAGCTCCGACTCGACAGGAAAGCGCTCTTGTATCTCCTTTTTGGTGAGGCCGCTCCACTTGCCCACGTCGATTTCGCGCAGGGGCGGCAGAAGCTCAACCGCGACCTTCATCACAGACCCAACCTCCCACGCGGTCTGGTAGGCACGGGTCAAATCGCTACTATAGATGTAATCAAATACAATACCGTCGTTGATCAGCCGTTGCGCCAATAAACGCGATTGCTCGATTCCCTTCTCGTTGAGTGGGATGTCGGCATGTCCCTGCCAACGTCCATCTGCGTTCCAGGCTGTTTCTCCATGACGAATGAGATAAACTATTGTTCTCATACTACTGGCAGTATCCCCCCCCTGCATGCAATACTCATAACGCCATATGCCAGAGGGCGCTACTCCCATACCCCTTTCCATTTGCAATGTGCGTTCACGGATCGGTTTGGTTCGTTTCGATTGCATCTTACCACATGTTTTGGGCAATATGGGGGATCTTTCTCATTGCCTTTGAGAAATTCTTGGTGTATCATGAGATAGTGAAGATTGTTTCAACTGCCAAAAGAAGTATCAATGAGGCCAAATAGCAGCCACGCATGGTGCTTCTGCAAGGAGAGGAACATGATACACTGTAAGCACTGTGAAGCGCTCAACGCCGACGAGTTGTCTTTTTGCTCGCAATGCGGAACCCCACTACATGTTCATTCTCCCGCCACGCAACCGTCGCCTTACGGCTATCCCCCGCGGTACGGTCAGCCACAGCACCAGCCGCAGTACGGTCAGCCGCAACAAGGCCATTACCAACAGCCGCCCTACCAGCAGCCATACTACCAACAGCCTCCTCAACAGCAACCCTACGACATTAATGTTTCCACTCAAGCTTCCCCGCACCCAAACTACGCCGTTGTCCAACGGTCGCACAAGAATGTTGTCCTTGCAATGGTCTTGGGGCTTCTCTTCGGGCCGCTGGGCATGCTCTACTCGACCGTCTCTGGCGCGATGATTATGCTCTTGGTCTCGTTCTTCGTTGCGGCCATCGCCTATGGGTTAGCAATACCATTCTTGTGGCCTGTCTGTATGGTGTGGGCAGGCATCGCCGCAGATAAGCGCAACAAGGGAAAGTGACCAACTGAACCCGCCGCAAGAAGCCGTGCCACTTTAGTGGTAGCGGAGTGTCACGAGATGCAATCAAGTTCTCTCTTCTTGAGGAAATAAGGAGATGGGAACAACCGCAAGGAACCACATGGCTCCCTTCTCAACATGCGAGGGTTTGCATATTGCGGGTGCCGGGTTCCTGTGCGGCGTTGGCGCGTCGAGCAAGCAGAGTCGAAGGGCGAGAAGCCTCATCGAGCCTGCCTGCCCGGTGCGCTTATTCTTCAAGCTGCTGGATCATCGCCCGCATTGCGCGCAGACTCGTATTGGAGTCGGCGAGCGGGATATAGTCAAGGCCGATATACCCGCGATAGCCATGTTTGCGCAGGAGTTTGAAGAGATAGCGGTAGTTGATCTCTCCGGTTCCGGGTTCATGGCGACCGGGGACATCGGCAACGTGGATATGCCCAATCAGGTTGAGGTTTTTGATCAAACGTGAGCTGAGATTGCCTTCACTTATCTGCTGGTTGTAGATATCGAAGAGTAGCTTGACGTTGGGGCTATTGACTTCACGGATGATATCAAAGCCTTCGTCGGCAGACGTGAGGTAGATGCCGGGGAAGTCGAGTCGGTTGAGCGGCTCCAGCAAGAGTGTCACCCCCGCATCGTTCGCTACCTCTACGACCGACCGTAGCCCCTCAATGATACTCTCTCGTTGCTCTGCCCGCGGCACCTCCGAGAGCATAGAACCACTATGCACGATTAAGTTGTCGCACGATAGGTCTACGGCCAAGGAGGCCGCCCGCGTAATGTCATTTTGAAATTGCTCTCGCTCTGCCGGGTCAACCAGGGACGATTCGCTCCCGACAAAGGCAATCAGGTCAAGCCGCAGGGCCGTCTTGAGTGCAAGGGTGATGTTCATGTCCCGCCGATTGCGAGACCGAAACTCAAACGCTGAAAACCCATGCACGAGGATATGCTCTAAGCGCTGCTCAAAGGGCATATCGTCAAAAATATGTTCAACGCATACAGAGAAGCGAAGTGGCGGGAGGTCAGCCATAGCTGCACCTGTTTCTACTTACTACAATGAATGGTAGACAACAACAATACCCTCAATTATACCGCAACTTTTTGCGACGAAACGCATTTAGTACGTACCATCTGCCGATTCGAGCAATGTCGTCACGGCGGCCTCAAGCTGGTGATCCCATCCTCGTCTCCAATCTCCAAAGACGTGAGCTACTTCGACATCGACAGCACGCCCTCTGCCTTCCAGGTTCTCTCCCTCTGGCGTACTGATGGAGAACAGAGGAAGCCGGAACCCCAACCCATTCAGCAGTGGCCACATCATTGTCCCAATGACCGCGCCAGCGGTAGGCTTGCCAATGACCTTCCCCAACCCCAACCGCCGGTAGCTTTCGGCAAACATCTCGGCGTTGCTGGCCGAAGACTCGTTTGTCACCAACACCGTCGGCTTGGGCAGGGCACGGTTCCCACCATAGTGATAGACATTGCTCGATTGGCGGTCGCGGAGGCTGCTCATAAGCACGCTCCGGCGAGATAGGACATCCAGAATAAACGTCGCGATATGTCCGCCCCCATTATACCGTATATCTATCACAACCCCTTCTTTCTGCATCGTTTGCGCGTCGAGGTTGATCAAGAACTCTTGGTAGGCTTCATAGTCCATACTACGAATATGTATATAGCCCAACCGATTATCGCTCACCTGGGCAACAAACCGCTTGTTCTGCTCCACCCACGCCTGATAACAGAGTTCTTGGTAGTCGTCCTGGTCGATGGGGCGAATGACAATCTCGCGTTTTTCTTCGCTCGTTGGCGAATCAGCCAATTTTAACACAACCCGCCGCCCAACGGTGTGGCTCAAGAGCTGGTCGAGGTTGGTGGTGGGTTCAATAGGTGTCTCTGGCTTGGCCGAGGTCAGATCAACCGCCACCAGATATTCACCCACTTTCGGTGGCTCGTCAACCATCGCAGCGGGGCTGTACGGAATAATGGCCGCAATGCGTAGATAGCCACTCCGCGCCTGCTCCGATGCATCGAAGACCAAGCCGGTATAGCCATCCTCATCTTTTGAGCCTCCTAGCCAGTAGGCCCCAAGGTGCGAGGTATTTAGCTCTCCGAGCATCAAGTTCAGGATGTGGCAAAACTCCGTCCGCGTCCGCGCACCCGCCACCTGCGGCACAATCCACTCACGGATGGCCTCCCAATCGCGCCCGCCAAAGGTGGCGTCGTAGAAGGTATCGCGCAGCATCCGCCACGCTTCGTTGAAAACCTGCTGCTTTTCCTTCTCAAAGTCAACCACCAGCTTGGCCGACGTGAAGATAATTGACCGATCATCTCCCGACAGCTTCCGCGAGAGGATCATCCCGTCGCCAACGTAGTAGAACTTGCTATTGGAGGCAAACTGAATACTTGACTTGTTGGTGCTATCGGAGGTGATTTGTTGCGGTGGCGAATCGCGGCGCGGTTCATCAAGCGGGATCGTCCAAATATTCTCTTTGTCCGTCACCGTCGCCAGGAAAAGCAGATCGCGGCTGTTCTCACTGATCGAACACACACTCGCATCCATCTGGATAGGTGTCAGGAAGGAGATACGGCGTTCAATGCCCTCAAACACGATCTTGACCGGCTCAACCTTCTTGTCATCGTCCTTGTCATCGTCTTTCTTCTCTTCCTTTTCTTCTTTTTGATCTTCTTCCTTCTGTTCTGGCTCGTCTGATGACTCGTCTGATGGCTCGTCTGATGACTCATCTGATGATTCTTCGGCTGCATTAGCCGCATCTAGTTCTTCGCCGTCCTGTTTTTCTTCCTGTTTTTCCTCTTTCTTCTCCTCTGGTTTCTCCTCGTCCTTCTTTGCTTCTTCGTCTTTTTTCTCCTCTTTGAAGAGCTTGCCAAACTCTTCCTCTCGCAGGTAGGGCGATGGCGGGCACAGGTCGACCCGCGCCACCTGCGACTCGGTGCGGTAGTGGCCCGTGGTAAAGACGATAAACTTGCCATTTGGTGCCCACAGCACATCGTCGCCCCTCAAATTTGCCAGGAAGGTGATTTGATGCGACTCGGTTTCGTCGATATGGTGCACATAGACGTTGCTGAAGAAGGACTGATCGCCAGCAGCATACGCAATCCATTTACTGTCGGGAGACCATGCGATATTCGTAAATGGAGAAAAATAGCCTTCGGTTATTGTGCGCACCTCTTTGGTTTCCACATCCAAGAGGCATATCTCATCAAAACCGCGGAAGAAGGCAATCCACTTGCCATCGGGCGAAAACACCGGTGCCCATTTCGATTTTGGCGAGTCGGTCAGGCGGATCTCATTGACCTTCAGGAAATCGCACAGATATAGCTCATTTTCGCCATGGCGGTCGGAAACATAGACCATCTTGTTGCTATCGGGTGCCCACGAAATTTGCCACTCGCGGCCAGATGTCTCCGTGACACGGAACGCCGGGCCTTCTCGTAATTCGCTATCGGTGCTCTTGTCGGCAAAATCGACAAAGATTTGCCCATAGGCCGTAAAGGCAAGCTTCTTGGCGTCGGGAGAGACCGCCAACCCGCCAAACGCACGCCGCCACTCCACCGACTGCACGGGCGTGATTTTGGTGTCGCCGCGCACCCGAATGGGAATATGCGAAGTTTCGCCGCTTGCAAGGTCGAGCATCCACAGTTGCCAGTCGCGCTCAAAGACGATGACGGGGTGGTTGCGGGCGATGGTTGGCCACATCACGCGCCCCTCCTCAAAGGAGGTCACCCGCCGCATATCGCCCCCTTCGCCAGTGAGCGGCTGAAACCAGATATTCTCTATGCCGTCCTTGGCAGAGACAAAATAAAGCCCCGAATCATCTTGCGCCCACAATGGCCACCGTCCTTCTGTGATGTAGGTGGGGTTGGGCAGCCGAAGGCCATGCAAGAAGGGGAGCGTGGTTGATGAGGGAGGTTCGGCTGGTTGCTCTTGTTCTGTCAGCGAGAGGGTGAAGATGTCGGTGGGGGAGAAGGGGCTGTATCCGGCGCGCCACCACGGTCGACGGGTCACGTTGAAGGCGATTTGTTTGCCGTCGGGGGAGCAATGCGTATGCTCAATATCCTCATATGGCTCTGCGTAAACGAGTAATGGGGTTTCCCCTTGCAAAGAGACGCGGTACACCCCCTCCTCTTTTAGTCCACGGCAGGAGGTGTAATAGAGGTGGGAGCCATCGGGTGACCAATCATCCACACTGCAGAAGTCTTCATCATACGTCAAACGCCGGACATCGCCGCCCTCAAGGGGAAGCACATAGATATCGCCAGCGCCAACCCGACCCGAAGAGAATGCGATAGAAGAGCCGTCGGGGGAGAAAGTGGGATAGGTGTGTCCAGCTCCGTGCGCTGTGAGCCGCTCGGCAATGCCTCCCTCGATAGGGATACACCAGATATCGTTGGCATGGACGAAGGCAAGGTGTTGGCCGTCGGGCGAAAGGGTTGGCATTCGGAAGAAGGGGCGTCCGTTCGATTGATCCTGTTGCTGTGTCATGGAATTATACCCTCTCTTCAACTATGCTCACATTGGCCTCGCATTGGTTCCCTTCGTTCGTTTCTCCACTGGTCTTTCTACTGTTCCTCTTGTTGAGCATTTCGTTGATCCTCCCAAGAAAAGAGCTTTGATAGTGTGCGCTCTACCAATGCCGGGGCAAGCGCTGCTATGCCAAGTTGTATCCTGTCCCGCAGGGTGACATAGGCGACACGTGGGCGTTTCTCCGCCGCCCGGACAATCGTTTGCGCCACCTTCTCTGGCGACACTCCTGATGGTACCATACGTCGGCGTGCGTGTCCCTTGCCGAGCCGCCGTGTCGAGAAGCCGGTGTCGGTTGTCCCTGGCCGCACAAGCGTTACCGCAATGTTGCTGCCAAGCGTTTCCATGCGCAGCGACTCGGTGAGCCTATCAAGCGCGGCCTTACTCGCCGCATAGCCGCCAATGTAGGGCAACGACATGATGCCGACCGTAGAAGAGACATTGATGATATGCCCATGGCCTTGCTGCTGCATGACGGGGAGGGCTGCCTGTATGGTGGCAAGCGGCCCAAAGAAATTGACCGCCATCACGTGGCCCACATCGGCGTGGTTGAGCGTCGCAACCGGCCCGCTCACCCCGACTCCGGCATTGTTGACGAGGATATCTAACTGCTCACGTTCGGTCATCACCCGCGCCACCATCGCATGCGCTTGGTCGGGGTCGCTGAGGTCGGTGGGGAGGACGAGGGGGTTGCCCGGTAGCGTGGCCGCGATGCGGTTGAGTTTGTCCTCAGAGCGCGCCACGAGGACGACGTTGGCTCCCTGCGCCGCGAATGCTCGGACAGTCGCCTCGCCAATGCCGCTTGAAGCGCCTGTTATGACTACCGTTGTGTTTTGCATATATGTAAAATCTGCTCTGCGAGATAGGCTACGAGATGGCTGCGCCACGAAGTTTTTTGCGCTGTACCCAGAATGCTTTATCAGGCTTGATGACGAGGACATCAATCGGCCCGCCTACGGTCTTTGGCCGCGGCTGAAAGCGGATCGCGTCGATAGTTGAGCGGATGGCGAAGATACAGAAGTCTATTGCGTCCTGCAGGGTAAAGAATTGCCAAGGGATGGAAAAATGTGGCAAAGATTGGCGTATCCCGCCCTCTGCCGTGAGCACGGCGACCGGCTGGATGAGGCGAGCCAGGATATCGACCTCGCCCCCCCACGATGCCCCCTGTTGGCCAGAGGGATTGAGCCGCTCAATGCGTTTTTTGGCGATATCGACGTGCCACACTTGTTGCTCTGGCTGGCCTTCGCCAAACTTATACCCCGCAATGTGGAATTGGGTGGCGGGGACAGGATCAAAACGCTGAAAGTATGCAAGCAGGGTGCTTGGTATCTCATCGATCGGTAAGGGATCGCCGGAAAGATACTCAATAACGAAGGAATCGATATAGCCCCCTATCGGCACGCCCTGTATCTCAGCCGAGCCGTAGGTCGTAATGCCAATATTATGGGGCACGAGAAAGGTCTTGTAGTTGGAGTCGGACAGCCCCACCGCCACCTGCACCACCTTCGACTCTTGTTTGTGCTCGGTGCTAAGGGTCAGACGGCTGTCGCTTGCCATCACAATGCCCTCCCGAACGTACATGGTTATCACAAAAGACATCGGAATACGTGTGAGCAGCCGCATACCTCCCACATCCCCCGAAGCATATGGCCACTCTCCCCTTTCTAGCCTAACTCTCGCCCATTCGCCCGCCCTACATACACTTCCATTCGCCTCATCCTTTTGTACCGGTTGCGTTGGGAGTGCGTAACAATGACGACTCAAAGGTGTAGGTGTTGCGTTGCTTATCGGCATACCGCTTTTGCGCCCCACCAATCAATAGCTCAAGCAGGTCGGGGAAGGACATTCCGCTCTCCCTCCATAGGTAGAACGACAATGAGCCAGGCAGAGTGTTCATCTCGTTGACGAAAAAGACTCCCTCGTCCGGCCGGGCCAATACATCGACCCGCGCCACCCCAAACGCTCCTATGGTCTCAAAGGTACGCTGCGCGGCGGTCTGGATAGCTTCCGTCAGCTCGTCGGGGATGGGGGCGGGGATGAGACGGCGTGAGCCTTTCATGCCTTTGGCCTTGCCGCCTTGCATATACTTCTGGTCGTAGCTGAGCGCGCCATCGCTTACCGGCTGCTCGCACACCGATGTCCGTACTGTTTCGCCATCCGCCAGCACAGAGCAGTTAATCTCCACGATATTTTCTTGTTTCGGCTCAATCATCACTTCGGAGTCGTAGGTGAGCGCCACATCCACCGCCATCCGCAGCGCAGCCGCGTCCCCCACCTCCGACACGCCAATACTTGAGCCAAGATGCACCGGCTTGACGAACACCGGATATCCAAACCGCGCTTCGACCTCTGCCACCACCTGGTCGGCGGCGCTCTGCCACTGCGGGCGGCGGAAGGCATACTCATCAACCACGGGGATATCGGCCTGGCGCAGGAGCCGCTTCGTGAGCACTTTGTTGATGGCGATGGCCGACGCGGTTACATCAGAGCCGACGTAGGGCACATTAGCAAGCTCAAGTGCCCCTTGCAGCGTCCCGTCTTCGCCGTGCGTGCCGTGGATGAGCGGGAAGACCACATCAAGCGGCTCGTGGCTCACCTGCGCGCCCCCGCCTCCAAACCACCCCCGCCGCTTGGAAGCACGTGCCACCATCAGCCCCGGCTCCGGCGTGTTCATCGAAAAGGTCACCGGCTCTGCCTCGGTGGTCAGTTGCTCCAGGTCGCGGAATTTCGCCAGATCGCGCAGGACATCGCCCGTATACCATTGGCCCGTCTTTGCAATGTAGAGCGGTACAACCGTGTAGCGCGATGTCGGCAGCGCTGCCATCGCCTGGTGCGCCGTCACCACCGAAACCTCGTGCTCCACCGACCGCCCTCCAAACACCATCCCAATGCGCAATGTGCCCATAGCGCAGCTTTCTCCTTATTGCCTATTGCAGAGTCTGCTGTATGTGGTACCAATGCTGTATCGTACCATAAAATATCTTCCGTTTCCACATATATCAGCAAACAACAGCACTATGAGGCAGAAGGCGGGGGGAAAGACAGAACAGAGGGCAACGGCGTGCGGCGACGCAGATGCCGGTTAAGGTTGCCCTGACGTAGTTATAGGCGTAGGTGCGGGCTTATCCATAGTAAAGGGGGGCGAGGAGAGTACTCCCCAATTACCTTAAATATGAACCAGTCTCTTAGCCAATCATCACTATTTATAACGACTTATCCTTACCAACTCCTTTTGAAATAACTGCGATAAAATTCAATAAATCTGGATGGGCTTGAAACCACTCACCATTCAATCGAAATCGCGAAAATTGTTTATGAAGTGACTTCTCATATTCGCGATTTCCAGGGATAGTCGCCAACAGGCGAAGCTTATATGGGTGTGCAGTTTGTAGCGAACTTATCCATTTTTCAATTGAACTGGTTGTAAATCCTATTTTTATTGCGCACGTTTTCTCTGATTGAACAAAATACACGAGTCCTTCAATAACAACAGGCAAAACACCCCATAATACCAGATTTTCTGATAATTTATCAGCATATGGTTGGATTTCCTCATCTTGTTGTTCAATAAGCTCTTTCAGTTCGTCATAGCTCATGTCGGATAGATCGTACGAATCGGTTTCATCCCATTCATCCCATTGTTTATATTTATATGGTTGGATTTTTCCATCTTGTTTAACAAACTCTTCCAGCTTATCATAGCTCATGTCGGACAAAGGATACGACACCATTTCATTCCGTTGTTTATATTTATTAAGGCAGCCTGTATCAAGAACGTACACCTCTGAAGCCTCTTCACTCAATGACAGAAAGGCATCGTCAATATCAATTCTCTTCCCACATTCACTACACCATGCAAATGGTTGCGCTCGGTCAGGATATTGCTGAAGGTATTCCAACCAAGCTTCTTTCAGGCTTTCAATCGCTGCTGAACATGCTCTCTGTGTCTTAAGATATGATTTCATCTCTTCATATTGATTGCTCTCTCGTGGGAACGTTGTATCATCGGCAGCATCTCGTGCTACATCACCGATTCTATCAGGTCGTTCTATCTGAGAAAGCAACCAGTGATAGAATGTCGCTCCCGCAGCGTTCGCTTTGATTTTATTGATTGCTGCATCACGTTCTCTTTTGTGGATTTTTGAGGAAAATTCACTCAGCGCCTGTCGGCTTGATGCTGGAATTACCAGAATAACATCTCCACTAATCTTGCAGCCCTTGATCTCTGTCATCGGCCCTGATCCTAAATCTGACCAATTGACAACCCGCTCAAGTTCTTCACCTTTGATGTTGTGTCTTCTTTGAAGACGTTTTTTTTCTGCGGCACGGATTTTTTTTAATAGTTTCTCTCCAACGTACGTTCTGTCATGCAGACTTTCTTCATTCTCTGAAGGGATTCTGCCATTCTTCAGCATCCAATCGTAAAGAGAAGTAAATACTGACTGACTATCACTAAGTTCATCAAACCAATAATCTGGTAGAATGACAGTCTGAACATCAGGAATTTCTTTGATTATTTCTTGTGGTGTACATTTACGCATATAACCTCCGCTTCAACTTTCTCATGTTTGGTTGCGAATAAGCAGATTGGCCAACGCCTTAGCTGGGGGGCATTATAGCATATATGCAAGTCTGGGGAAAGATGCTACAAGGCGCAATATTGCCGTGGGGGCAGGCCGCTTTGCTACTGCAGCGCTTCTGGGCGGGTGGCCAATGTGACCAACATCTTCAGCTCTTGCTCGCCCCGCAAGACAGTCAGGGTAACTGTGTCGCCGGGGGCATATTGGGTGAGCACGTAGCGCAATGAGTTCTCTATCACCAACGGCACCTCATCAACGGCGATAATAATATCATCCGGTTGCAATTGCACGGTATCTGCGGGTGTCCCCGGTTCCACATCGATGATCAGTGCGCCATTCTGAATGGGCAGATCGAGGTTTGCCGCCGTCGAGCCATCAAGCATCATATAGCGAATACCCAGATAGGGGTATTGCACATCTCCCGTTTGGATAAGCTCGTTGGCGATGGCCTGGAAAATATTGCTTGGTACGGCAAACCCCAAACCTTCCGCCTGCGACACCATATCAAACCCGCTCCCGCGCACCACCAAGGTATTGATGCCAATCACCTCACCCCGCAAGTTGACAAGTGGCCCGCCGCTATTGCCGTGATTAATCGCCGCGTCGATCTGGATAAGGCCTTCAAGAGGGCCGACTGAGCGGTTGAGCGCACTTACCACACCCGCCGTCACTGTATTGCGGAAGTTGCCCAATGGATTGCCGATAGCGATGATTTGCTCGCCTGGATGGAGCAGCTTGGAGTCGCCAACGGTCGCCACCGCCGGAACTGGGTCGTAAACCTGGACAATCGCGATGTCAGAGAGCGGGTCGCGGCCTATGAGCGTGGCATCGTGCACACTCGTGTCTGGGAAAATAACCGAAAGCGATTGCGCTTCCTCAACCACGTGATTATTCGTGATGATGTAGCCATCTCGACTAATGATCACCCCACTCCCACTCCCTCCCTCTAGATTTCGGCCATCACTCGCCATACCACGGCTCAAGATGGTCACCACCGCTGGTGAAACTCGCTTCACCGCGTCGACCATCAACGTGGAGAGATTGCTCTCGACTGTGGGAGAGATACGAGTTGTGCCACTCATAGCCGTGGTTGGGTTTGAGGCTGAGGAAGAGCGGGCGGCTGTGGGAGAGGGGATAGGAGTTGGATATTCGATGGGAGAGAGAATAGGCTGTGAGACGACTGGTCGTTGGGAAACCACCGTTGCGATGCGTTGGTTCGCAAGATAATAACCCGCAAACCCGCCTGCAATCGCCCCCCCACTCACGCTCACACAAATCGTCACCAGAAACAAGAGAAATAACCCGATATAGAACGAACGTTTCATAGTCATGGCGGTGCGTAGATGATAGCTACTCACACGTCTTGCGATTGAGGAAGCACCGCCGTCCTCCTTTCAAGGTATGGTGATACTGTTATAGCAGAGAGAGTAGTGAAGAGTCAACCTGGCATAGGGACGGCAGGGGAAAAAAGTGGTTATATCAGGCGTGTCGGGCAAAACTATGGTACTATGCAGGCAATCACCGACTCTTACGCGGTGGAAGCCACGCCGTTTGAACGGCAGTGGTCGTTTATTTGCCGCCCGCAGTTTTGGGCGGGCGGTGGCGCGCTTCTTCTTTCTTTCTTGCAATAATCGAAAATCTGTATTATCATCAATATATGAAGGTTATCGCACAGATCAAACTCAACCCAACCCCTCAGCAGCACGCTGCGTTGAAGCAGACCTTGCAACAGGCCAATGCTGCCTGCAACGACATCAGCCAGACGGCTTGGGACACCCGCACCTTCAAGAAGTTCGACCTACAAACATTGGTCTATCAGGACGTGCGCCAGCGGTTTGATTTGTCGGCACAGATGACCGTGCGGGTGATTGCAAAGGTGGGCGATGCCTACAAACTGGACAAAAAAACGATGCGCACGTTCAAGCCCCACGGTTCGATTGCATATGATGACCGCATCCTGTCCTACCATCTCGTCAAGAGCACGGTCAATATCTGGACACTCGCTGGACGCCAGCGCATCCCGTTTGTCTGCGGTCAGCGGCAGCGTGAACTGCTTCAATGCCGACAGGGCGAGAGCGACCTGGTTCTGGTCAATGACGAGTTCTATCTGCTGGCGGTCTGCAACATTGAAGAACCCACGCCGGACGAGATTGAAGGTATCCTGGGCGTTGACTTGGGCATCAGCAACATTGCGTTTGACAGCGACGGCAACCACTATTCGGGCGAGCAGGTTGAATAAACCCGTCAGCGGTATCACGGCCTGCGCCAGCGCTTGCAGCGGCGCGGCACCAAATCGACAAAACGCCATCTGAAGAAGTTGCGCAAACGTCAAGCGCGGTTCCAAAAAGACACTAACCATCGGATCAGCAAAGACCTCGTTGCGCGGGCGAAAGGCACCGCTCGCGGCATCGCTTTGGAAGACCTGAGCGACATCCGCGAACGGACACGGTTGCGCAAGGCACAACGAGCGCGGCACCGCCCGCCCAGAGCTGCGGGCGGCGAAACCCCGTCCAATTGGGGCTTCGCACAACTGCGCCAGGTTATCAGCTACAAAGCTGCGCTGGCCGGGGTGCTGGTATACATCATCAATCCGGC
>CAZGLO010000035.1:0-10568 GCA_964526735.1 uncultured Chloroflexaceae bacterium
GACGGGTGGAGGAGCGAGCACAAGCCCAGGTGCTTTAGCCCTGGGTAGCTGACCCTGCCAATACCGATACAGAAGAGGAACACCATGGAACTCTTTGAAGCAGTCCTGCGACGACACACCACCAATGGCCCTTTTGAAGAACGCCCCGTTGCTCCTGAGCACAAGGAGCGGCTGATCCAAATGGCCTCGCGCGCACCCTCCCACTTCAACTCGCAGCCGTGGCGGTTTATCGTGGTGGAGGATCAAGAGCGCCGCGATCAGATTGGCGAGATCGCCGGAGATTCGATGCGTCGGCTGATTGAAGAGGGGTCGTTTTGGCAACAATACCGCCGTTATTTCCGCTTCAGCAAGCAAGAAGCCGAAAAGACCCAAGACGGCATTCATATCGACAATATGCCAGCCGTGCTCAAGCCCTTCATCAAATACCTCTTCACAGAGCAGGGCGGCAAGATGATGAACGCATTGCAAGTGCCGCGGGTGTTGGCAAACGACGCCCGCAAACTCGTCGCCCGTTCGCCCCTCCTCCTGGGCATTGCGCTCACCCGCACTGAGTATAAGAAGGAAGAGCTTTCTGGCCTCTACTCGATGATTTCTCTGGGCGCGGTGGTGCAAACCCTCTGGCTCACGGCGACATCGCAGGGGATGGGCGTCCAGTTTATCAGCACGCCGCAGGAAATCCCCGAAAATTGGGCCAAAATCAGTGCCCTGTTGGAGGTTCCTGACGACTATGAGCTGATGTTGATGTTCCGGCTTGGCTATACCAACGAAACCGCTAAGCGCCCAACCATCGACTGGACATCGCCACAGCGCAAACGTGTCTCCGAACTTGCCTTCCAAGAGGTGTGGGGCACGCCGGTAGAAGAAACCCTTACCACGAAGGAATAATCGTGAATACCGAATCTTCATCACACCTGTCACACGCAACATCGTCCCCGTCTTCCTCATCCTCATTACCAACATCTCCATGCCGTGATGAGCAGGACAAGCTCTTTGAGGAATGCCATCGTCGGCTGACCATGACCATCCTGATGACGCCCGATATGGCCAACTTTTCGGGCAATGTACATGGGGGCAAGCTGCTCGATCTGCTCGATCAAGTCGCCTATGCGTGTGCTTCGCGCTATTGCGGCCACTATGTCGTGACGGTGTCGGTTGACCAGGTGGTGTTTATGCAGCGCATCCACGTGGGTGAATTGGTCACGTTTATGGCGTCAGTCAACTATACAGGCAAGACCTCGATGGAGATTGGGGTGCGGGTGGAGGCAGAAAACATCCGCGAACGCAGCACGCGCCACGTGGTGACATGTTATGTGACTATGGTCGCTGTGGATGATGAGGGTGCGCCGTGCCACGTGCCATCACTCAGCCCGCAAACCGAGGTTGAGCAACGGCGCTGGCAAGCCGCAAAACTCCGCCGCGACCTGCGCAAAGAGATCGAGCAGCGCAGCTTGGAGATTCGGCAACACCCGGAGCATGTCGCTGAAGAACAGATGCAACACAGCCATACGAAGCAGGAAGATCCAGCAGAGTAGGCAGAACAGGCAGAACAGAACGACTGAGCAAGGAGGCAACCTTGAGTATTTTGGTTACCCATGATACCCGCCTATTGGTGCAGGGAATCACCGGACGTGAGGGCGAATTTCACACTCGCCAAATGATCGACTGTTGTACGAATGTGGTGGCGGGGGTGACGCCCGGTCGCGGTGGGCATAGCGTCATAGAGCATAAAGTCCCCGTCTTCGACACGGTCAGCGAAGCGGTTCGCGTGACATGTGCCAACACATCCGTTATCTTCGTGCCGCCGCGCTTCGCCCCCGACGCCATCCGCGAGGCGGCGATGGGTGGCATTGAGCTGATTGTGTGTATCACGGAAGGCATCCCCGCCAACGATATGGTCAGTGCGTACGATGTCGTGAAGCAATGCGGGGCGCGGCTGGTTGGCCCCAACTGCCCCGGCATTATCACGCCCGGCGCGGGCAAAGTCGGTATTATCCCCAGCAAGATCGCCATTCCGGGCGGGGTGGGGGTGGTCTCTAAGAGCGGCACCCTGACCTATGAGATTGTCGATGCGTTGACCCGTTTGGGGTTGGGCACCTCTACCTGTGTCGGCATTGGCGGCGATCAGATTATCGGCACCGATTTTATCGACGTGTTAGAGCTATTTGAGAAAGACCCGCAAACCGAGGCGATTGTCTTGGTGGGGGAGATTGGCGGGACGGCGGAGCAAGAAGCCGCCGAGTACATCAAGAAGCACGTCAGCAAGCCGGTGGTTGGCTTTGTCGCGGGGCAAACCGCGCCTCCCGGCAAGCGCATGGGCCATGCAGGAGCCATCATCAGCGGCAGCGAAGGTACTGCGCAAGAGAAGATTGCCGCGCTGAGGGAGGCCGATGTGACCATCGCCAAGCTCCCGACCGACATCGCGCAATTGGTAAAGGAACGCTTGGTTGACGTTCACCATAATTGAGCCAAACGCAGGCGCGTGGGATCAATTCGTCTCCTGCCACCCGCACGGCAACCTGCTGCAAACCGCTCCGTGGGGCTATCTCAAGGCCACGTCGGGGTGGCAGCCGCGGCGGCTTGCTGTCGTGAAGGGTGAAAAAGGGGCGGCAGACGCAGCGGAAGGTACGGCGGCAGACGCAGCGGAAGGTACGGCGGCAGATACGATAGTAGCAGGGACACAGTTGCTCATCCGCCGTCGCTACGGGGTGAGCGTGGTCTATGTGCCACGCGGCCCGCTCTTCTCAGGCGACGCAGATGTAGATAATCTCCTCTTTGAGGCGATGGTGCGGGTGAGTAAGCAGCAGTGGGCAGTCTTCTTGCGCGTTGAGCCGCACGTGCAAGAGGACGACCCCCACGCCGATAGCCTACATTCGTGGCTGCTGACCAAAAACGTGCAATGCGTTGACCCTATCCAGCCGCGCAGCACCATCCACGTTGACCTGACCCCGCCCCTCGATGAGATTTTTGCGCACTGCAGCAAGGGCCATCGGGCCGATATCCGCCGTGCAGAGCGACGCGGGGTGGCGGTGCGGGTTGGCACGCTTGACGATATGCAGGCATTCTATGATATCCTGCGCTTCACCGGCGAACGGGCCTCATTCGGCATCCACACGCAGCAGTATTACCACTTGGCGTGGGGCGTATTTGGTGGGCGGAGTCGCCTCCTCCTCGCCGACGACACCACGACAGGGGCGGTTGTGGCGGCGCATATGGTCTTTCGCGATGGCCAGGCCAGTGCGAGCGGCGGGCGGATGGGATATTACTTCTACAGCGGCGCAACCAACGAAGGCTTGAAGAGCGGCGCGAACCACCTCCTCCAATGGCACGCGCTCCAATGGGCCAAGGAGCAAGGTTGCCACCGCTATGATCTGTGGGGTATCCCTGATGCATTAGGGCGGGCCGCCGCCGCACCCGATGAAGAAAGCCGTACGGCACTTGAGGAAGCCGCCCAACACGACCCACTCATCGGGGTATACCGCTTTAAAAAGGGGTTTGGCGGGCGAATTATCCGTTATCTCCCCGCCTACGACCACGTCCTGATACCACCCGCCTATGCGTGGTGGCGACGCCGGTTCGCGGGCTGATACCGCCACACATCTAGCCATACGAGGGAACCATGCATCTTCACCAGCTTCTGCTCCACATCCCAAATGTGCAATACATCGGCGCAACGCACCGGCCCATCCGCGGGGTCGCCTACGACTCCCGCAAGATTGAGCGCGATTGGCTCTTTGTTGCGGTCAAGGGGTATCACGTCGATGGCCATACCTACATTGCGCAGGCGCTGGAGCGCGGCGCGGGCGGGGTGGTGGTCGATGCGCGGTTCTTCGACCCCACCACCATCACCGACCTCTCGCAGCAATCGGTGGTAGAGCCTCCCACGACCTTCATCATCGTGCCGGATAGCCGGGTTGCCCTCGCCCCAATCGCCGCGGCTTTCTATGGTTTCCCCAGCTCGCAGCTTGGCGTGGTGGGCGTGACCGGCACCAAAGGCAAAACAACAACTACGATGCTCACAAGCCAACTGCTTGAAGCGGGAGGCCATCGCTCTGGCTTCATCAGCACGGTCGATTTTAAGATTGGCGAGCGGCAGTGGGCCAACGACTTGCGCCAAAGCACCCCGGAAGCATTGGAGATACAGCAGTTTTTGCGCACGATGGTGGATGAGCAGTGCGATTATGCCGTGTTGGAGTCGTCCTCGCACGCCTTGTCGCCATTTTGGAACCGGCTTGGCCACTGCGGCTTTGATGTGGCGGTGTTCACCAATGTGACCCACGAACACCTTGATTATCACGGCACGGTCGACCGCTATCGGCAAGACAAGGCCCGGCTATTCTCGCTGTTGAGCGAGGAAACGGCTCATACCACGTTCCCGCCCCCCAAGCAAAAGCAGCAGAAATATGCGATTGTCAACGCGGATGACCCACATCACCGGCTCTTCCTCGAGTCGGCCCCCTACACCGCTCATGGGCTGGCCTACGGCATAAAAAACCGTGCGGATGTGCAGGCATCCAATATCTCGCTTTTCCCCACCGGCAGCGATTTTACCGTCGATACGCTGTGGGGCAAGCGGAGCGTCTCCATCCACCTCCCCGGCGCATTCAACATCTCAAATAGCCTTGCCGCATTGACCGTTGCCCTTTCGCAAGGTGTGCCGATGGATAACGCCATCGAACGGCTAGAGCAGGTAGCAGGTATCCGGGGGCGGATGGAGCGCATTGATTGCGGACAGCCGTTTGAGGTGATTGTCGATTATGCCCACAACCCCGACTCCTTTGAGCAGGTGATGGGGATGATCCGCCCCCTCACCCGCGGCCAGATGATTGCCGTATTTGGGAGCGCGGGCGAACGCGATAAGGAGAAACGGCCGGTGCAAGGCGAAATCGCCGCGCGCTATTGCCATACCATCATTCTCACCGACGAAGACCCCCGCGGCGAAGACCGTGAGGCTATCCTCGCAGAGATTGCCGTTGGGGTTGAGCGCCAAGGCAAGCGCAAAGACGATGGCTACTTCCTCATCCCCGACCGCGCCTCCGCCCTCCGCGAAGCCATCAGCCGCGCCAGGGCAGGCGATGTCGTGCTGCTTCTGGGGAAGGGGCACGAGGGCAGTATTGAGTATCACGATGGCAAGCGGCCATGGGATGAGAGCCAAGAGGCGCGGACGATTTTGCAAGAGTATGGCTATTCGACATAATTTTCCCTCCCCAATTACTGATTTCTCCCCTTTCTTTTCTTTCTTTTCTTTTCCTTCCCCCCTCCACCGACTCTCCTAGCAGGGAATATCCTGCAAATATACACAAGTTTAATTTTCTTAACCAAAACACTACTATTGATAGTAATGTTTTTGGCTTGCCTTTCCTGAATAACTATAAATCTGCGGTACAGAAGTCCTATTGACTCTATAAGCATCTAAAAGTAAGATAGATATATATCAGGAGGAGACTTTGTATTTTGTGATTAAGTCTTGCTGTTATGGTAAGTTCATCACGATCAGCAAAAACTTTCTCCACACACACGGCAGAAACCTGACAACATAATCCATTTACGGCTCGGATCGAGCCGTCAGGACAGAACGTGCGCCGATGGGCGGAGCGTGTCCTGAGAAGCTGTCTGCTTTCGCTGACAGAGTGATCACTGATAGACAAGGAACCGAAAGAAGCTGGTCGTTCCAGCAGGACGGCACAAAGGGAAGCATTATTTAACCCATTGGACACCTAGAAAGTGGTAGGCCCGTAATGGGGAATGGTTATTTAACGAATATTGGACACTACCTGCGTCGCTTGCGACCCATTGTTGGGGTTGTCATCGCAGGAATGCTCTTGTTGAACGTTCATACCGCGTTGGCAGCTGAACCAGAGATGCCCAACGCAGCCTCTCCTGACAATGAGACGGCAACGGTGAGTGTGGTTCAGCCATCCGGCAAGTATAAGAAACACTATGCAGGTTCCGGGTGGTTCGAAGGGAATACCCTTGGGGGCAAGGCCTTCAGGGGCTATACGGTTATTTTTGGGCTGGAGATCCCGTCTGGCAATGCTGAGCAAGTGCCCAGTTATTGTACTGATGCATGGACAGGCATTTCCAAGGGAGCAAAGTTCACCACCGATCCCAACGGCGTTCGCTCGTGCGAAGTGACGTGGATCTTGGAGAACTACCCCACTAACAGCTTTAGCACGCACAGCAGTAAGTGGGATGTCGCGGCGCTGCAGTCGGCGATTTGGCATTTCTCCGACGGGTTTGAGACCACCAACAAGAAGGTGCTGAAAGGCAAAGTGGCCAACAAAGATGGTCAAAAGCACACCTACCAGCAAATTCTTGATGCGATGCCCGAAGACCCCTGCGCCGCGTTGGAGAGCACTGACCCCACGGTCATCCACGTTACTCCGGCAACGAGCCAAGCATTCTTGCCCAACACGACCCAAACCTTTACGGTGACGGTGTCGCAAGGTGGCGTGCCGCTGCCAGAGCAAGAGATTAGCTTGATGGCGGATATGGGGGTGCTGAGCGCCAATAGCGTCACCACGAATGCGCGTGGCCAAGCAACCTTTACGCTTTCGTCAGAGACAGAAGGCACCGCAACGATTGCCGCCTATGCCGACTATATGATGCCAGTCGGGACGCGGTTTGTGCCCATGCCGGGCGCGGAAGATCAGCAGGTGTTGGTGCTCGCCAAAGAGACGAACGTGACAGTGCGCGGGTATGCCAAAGCAACGTGGAACCCCGCTCAGACGCTTGTGGCTCACAACTTCCACGACACCAATATGAATGGTGAGCAGGATGCAGGCGAAGAAGATCTGGTCTACGGCTATCTTGGCAACTATGAGAATGACCCAGACAAGAAATGGCAGATGGCGCTCTACCAAGAGGGCACGAGCGAACCCATCGACACCAAGACGGTGAACGATGAAGCCAATGCCTCCTTTGAGGTTGCCCCGGGAACCTACCGAGTCGAGGCCTCAACCGAGCAAGCTGGCTGGAACGACACCACCCCTAACCCCAGCGAATGGGTGACGGTGGAGGCGGGCGGTTCTGCCACGGTCAACCTCGGCCATGTGCGATACTCCTCTGTCCAGGCCATCAGCTATCGCGATGACAACCGCAATGGCGAGATGGACGATGGCGAGGAAGTGTTGGAAGGTACACGGATTGAGCTGTCGCCTGGTATCGACGGCACCTCGCAGAAGAATACCGACGAAGAAGGCTCTGTTGCTTTCGTCAACCTTGTTCCGCAAACCTACGTGCTTGAGCAAACCATCCCTGATGGGTGGTCAACCTATGGCGCGACCGAAGAAGAAGTGGAGCTTGCCGCGAACGAGCACAAGGTCGTTTACTTCGGGATGGTGCCCGGCCAAACCAGCACCGCCCTCACGGTCAAGACGTGGGTGAACCAGCCGGTCGTGATGGCTGAAGACGAAATCACCTACCGCTCGACCATCTCGAACGTGGGCAGCGACCGCGCAGCCAACCTCGAAATTACCAGCTTGCTGCCGGACAATATGACCTACGTCGAAGGCTCAACCACGCTCAACGGCGAAGCGCACGAAGATCCGATTGACAACGTGTGGATGGTGGCGAACCTCAACGGCGAAGACCAATTGGTCTTTGAGATCCGTGCCACGGTGAATAGCGTTGAAGATGGCGTTTCCTACCCCTACACCGTCAAGGCCAAGGGTGTGGATAGCCGCAACGCGCCCATCCCCGCCGACAACAGCGAATTGATCCCCGCCGACATCGACCCTGACGACCAGGATATGGTGGTGGTCAATGGCCCGCTGACGTGGGAGATGGATAGCACGTTCGTTGCCTACGAAGACCTCAAGAATGTTGATTGGTCTGACTGGGACTACAACGACCTGATTATGAGCATTGAGATGGAGAAGGGTCTCAACAGCGACAACAACTTGACCGTCTTGAAGATGCACTACGCACCCAAGGCCAAGAGTGCTGCCTATGACCACAACTTCATCCACGAACTGCCAATTGAAGGCCCAGGCCAATACGACCTGACGATTTACGACGAGAACGGCGACCAGGTGAGCCATATGCGCGAATCGTTCGCCGACCAGAAACACTTCTCGATCTTTGAGCACACCAAGGATGCCCTGCCGCAGAGCAACGCTGATCCCGATCAGACAGAATTCCTCTCCGGCTACCGTGCAGACCTGATTGTGGTTCTCTACAAGCCAGAACTCAACCCCAACAGCAGCATTCCCAAGCTGCCGTGGAACCCCTACTTGAAGGTGTACGACACGGGCGAGCAGGTCAACCTGCCTATCCCTGGGTATCTGGACAATGTCCAAGAAGTGAACGATGCCTTTGAGGCCGTGACGCCGTTGCTCGGCTACGAGCTGCCCTTTGCCCACGTCTTCAAGTCGAGCTGGCTGTGGCCGTATGAGATGGTCGGTATCTGGTATGGGTACCCCAGCTACGTCAACTACATCGAGAGCGGCAAGGCCGACAGCACCGATTGGTACGCGACAGCCAACGCTGATTACCTCTGGCATAACGGCATCACCGCAATGATGGGTATTCAAGCGGCTGGGCACGTGATCCAAGAAGAGCCGACTTCGGCCTACTTCGCCAGCCCGGTGGCCGCCGACCTCGATGGGACGGGAACGGCTATCGTCATCGGCAACCTGCTTTCCAACCAGATGGAAGTCTACAACGCAGACCGGACGATGAAAGCCGGTTGGCCGCAAGCAACCGATGGTGGCATCAAGGCGACCGCCGCCGTGGTTGATATGGACAACGATGGCGATATGGAAATCCTCGCTGGCGACACGGCAGGCAAGCTCTATGCGTGGCACCACGACGGCACCGCCGTCACTGGCTGGCCCGTGCAGGTGAGCGCCGACTACCGCGTCTTGGCGACGCCCGCTTTTGGCGATATCAACAACGATGGCACGAAGGAAGTGGTCGTGCCCGCGACCGACGGCAAACTCTATCTGTTCAATGTCGATGGCACGGCGATGGCCGAGTCACCGCTCAGCATTGGCGACGAAGCAGAGCAATATGGCAACCACGTCATCAACAGCTCGCCACGCATTGCAGACCTCAATGGCGATGGCTACAACGAAATCGTGGTTGGCTCGTACGATGGCTCCATCTATGCCTTCAGCTTCGCCCCCAACGGCGATGATGACCCCTTCCGCCGCGGCGACCCGCCCGCATACTGGTCACTTTCCACCAACGACGTCATCATGTCGACGCCCGCCGTGGCCGACATTGACCCGACCGTCGCGGGGATGGAAGTCGTGATTGGTTCTGGTAATGGCGCGGTCTATATGCTCGACAAGCACGGCAATGAGCTGTGGAAGAATGAGACCGAGTGGACAGTGCGCTCCTCGCCGCTGGTGGCCGATATGGACGGCGATGGCGATATGGAAGTGCTGATCGGCAGTGACGACCACCGTGTCTACGCCTACCACCACGACGGCACCGCCGTCACTGGCTGGCCACGCGAGACCAACGCCAATGTCTTCGCCTCGCCGATGATGGCCGACGTGAATGGCGATGGTACGCAAGATATCGTGGTTGGCTCCGACGACTCCTACGTCTACGTGTGGGATGCCAACGGCAGCACCATCGGCAAGTGGGAGACCAGCCAATCTGTCAAGGCCACTCCCGCCATGTTGAGCTCCGAGACTGAGGGCGACACCATCGTGGTGGGCGACTTTGGTGGCAATACCTTGCTCGCGATGGACGAATCCACCCTCGTCTCCAATGTTTCACGGGTGTTCTTGCCGCACATCGTGCGGTAGGCGAACCAACAACGATTGATAAGGGTAGACGTGCATGCCCGTCGGCTTCGGTCGGCGGGCATTTTGTTGTCCTCTCCGCCCATCCCCCCCAACTGCTTGCGGTGGCTATCTCCACAGCTTCACCGTCCCATCCAAAGAGCCGGAGGCGAGGGTGGTGCCATCGGGCGACCACGCCACGCTCCAGACCCAGCCTATATGGCCCTGGAGGGTGCGGAGGAGGGTGCCATCCTTGTTCCACAGCTTCACCGTCTCATCATCTGAGCCGGAGGCGAGGGTGGTGCCATCGGGCGACCACGCCACGCTCCAGACCCAGTCGGTATGGCCCTCAAGGGTGCGGAGGAGGGTGCCATCCTTGTTCCACAGCTTCACCGTGTTATCCCAAGAGCCGGAGGCGAGGGTGGTGCCATCGGGCGACCACGCCACGCTCCAGACATAGGAGGAATGGCCTTCAAGGGTGCGGAGGAGGGTGCCATCCTTGTTCCACAGCTTCACCTCATTAAGGGAGCCGGAGGCGAGGGTGGTGCCATCGGGCGACCACGCCACGCTCCAGACATAGGAGGAATGGCCCTCAAGGGTGCGGAGGAGGGTGCCATCCTTGTTCCACAGCTTCACCGTATCATCCGAAGAGCCGGAGGCGAGGGTGGTGCCATCGGGCGACCACGCCACGCTCCAGACAGAGGAGGAATGGCCCTCAAGGGCTTGGGCCTCCTGTGGGCTGCTGCCTGCGCTGGTCGACTGTCGGGATAGCCATTACTGTCCGGATAGCCAGTGCGGTAGTCTGTGCTGCGGCCGTCTGTGCTGCAGCAGTCT
>CAZGLO010000035.1:10668-36586 GCA_964526735.1 uncultured Chloroflexaceae bacterium
CTTGTTCCGCCGCTGCGGTCTGTTGAGCCGCTTGTTGTGCTGCAATTGTTTGTTGGGCTGCTTGTGCTGCGACGGTCTGTGCTACCGCGGTTTGTTGAGCTGCTTGTGCTGCGACGGTCTGTGCTACCGCGGTTTGTTGAGCGGCTTGTGCTGCGGCCGTCTGTGCTGCAGCAGTCTCTTGTTCCGCCGCTGCGGTCTGTTGAGCCGCTTGTTGTGCTGCAATTGTTTGTTGAGCCGCTTGTTGTGCTGCAATTGTTTGTTGGGCTGCTTGTTGTGCTGCAATTGTCTGTTGAGCCGCTTGTGCCGCGGCGGTTTGTGCTGCAGCAGTCTCTTGTTCCGCCGCTTGTACCGTTGCCGTGTATTGGGCGGTGGCGGTTTGGGCTACCAAAGTGGCGGTTGCCTGTTGGGTTGCTTGAGCCATTGCTTGTGCGGTAGTCGTTTGGGCTGCCAAGGTAGCTGTCGCCTGTTGGGTTGCTTGAACTATCGCGGCTGCTGTTTCGGTTTCTCGCTGTTGGGGGGAGGGAGATGCTACGATATTTGCTGGTTGTTGCGTGGGTTGCTCAGCTCCTTCGATGAGAATTGGAATACCCAAAAATGCCCCCACAGCAAGTGCGGCAATGAGTACTACTGCCATGGCAATCGTGCCAAATCGTTTCCTACTAGGTGGTGGCGGTTGCACCACTTTTGTTGAGGATGTATATGGTGTTGGGGATGCAGTACCCACCAACGCATGCTCAAATGCGACTGCATCTGCAAAGCGGTCGTGAGGGTATATCGCGAGTGCCTTCATAAGCGCATCGGAGACGTGGTCTGACACACGGGGGTTGAGGTCGCGCGGCGGGGGGAGTGGGTCAGATGCTGTTGCGATGCGGTCTGTGACGGCAAAGGGAGGTTGGGCGGTCAGCAGGTGGTAGAAGGTTGCCCCCAAGCTGTAGATATCGCTTTGTGGTGAGGTATGCATGTTTGTGCCACCCCACTGCTCAAGTGGTGCGTAGGCGGGGGTCAGCCCCATGCGAGAGGTTCGGGTAGTATCGACACCTTCCTTCAGGAGGCCAAAATCGACCAGCTTGATAAGCCCTTCTGGTGTGAGACGGATGTTGTCCGGCTTGATATCACGGTGGATGAGGGGCGGGGTTTCGTTGTGCAGGTAGGCCAGGACATTGCACAATTGGGCTGCATAGCTTCTCACTTGTCCTTCGGTCAATGGTTGGTTTTGCTGCTGTAGAAAGACTTCTAGCAAGCTCTGACCAGAGATCAGTTCCATCACCAAATAGCCATTGCCCTGCTCTTCAAACATCTCGTAGTAGTGGGGAAGGTGGTCGTGGCTGAGACGGTGTAGGACGGTAAATTCACTCTGAAATGTGCGGATATTTCTGGGGTCAAAGGTCTGCTTAAGCGCGACTTGTTGGCCAGTTTGGGTATGTTCAGCCTGGTAGACAGCTCCAAACCCTCCATAGCCAATCACGTCGATGACACGGTAGGCCCCAATGAGCATCCCGGCATCGTGGAGTTCCAGGGCATAACGAAGCGACATCCCGCATTGGTGGCAATGCTTGGCACTGCTGGGGTTTTTGGCGCGGCACCCGGAATCTGTCCGTTGATCGAGGCAAATAATCATAACATCGCACCCTTCACTCGACGGTCTTGGGCGCTATTATACCACTTTGGGGCGGGGCGACGGGAGATATTGTGAACGACCGTCGCTAGGCAAAAATACCTATTTGTGATATAGTAGTGCCGTAAGAACTCCGGTGTTGGAAACACTCCCAGAACATTGCTATTGGGCTTGTATGCGGTTTTATACGGCCGTATTGCTTGTTGGAGGGAAGATTTCCGGTAGAGTAGAAGGGTAGTCCTATCTTAATGAATACCCACCTGAACACCCGCCTGTTGATACTTCTTCTTACGCTCTTCATGCTATTACCAGGGTGTGGTTCAGACGATGCGTCGCCCACTGCCAGTCCCCTTGCTCCCACCGTCGATAACCCGACGCCCAGCCCCACCAATCAAAAGGTTGTTACCATCGCTCGTGCTGATTGGGACACTGGTTGGTTTCAAGCAGAGATCTTCCGCCTGCTCCTTGAGCAGCTTGGATATGCGACAACCGAACCACAGGTGATGGCAAATGATGCATTTTACCGGGCGGCGGCGCGGGGCGATGTGGATATGTGGGCAAATGGGTGGTTTCCCCTGCACAACGCCTTCATTACAGAAGAGCAAATTAGGTGGAATGTTGAACCGATTGGGTCACAAGTGCGCGGTGGTGCACTCCAGGGGTACCTCGTCGATAAGCGCACCGCTAATGCGCTTGATATCACCAGCCTGGACGACTTCACCAGGCCTGATGTCGTCAATGCATTTGACAACGATGGCGATGGCAAGGCCGATTTGATTGGCTGCAATGAGGGATGGGGGTGTGAACCCGTGGCTGAGCACCATCTTGATGCTTACAGCCTACGCTCTACCGTCACGCATGTGCAGGGCGAGTATAATGATCTGATGGACAACACCATTGAGCAGTATGAGAACGGCGAGTCCATATTCTTTTATACCTGGACACCCAACTGGACGCTTGGCAAGCTCACCCCTGGCCGCGATGTGGTATGGATCGAGGTGCCCTTTTCAAGCCTCCCCGACGACCAAGCCGACCAGGTCGATTTGACGGTGGTTGAAGGTGTGGCTGGCTGCGTAAATGACCCATGTAATCTTGGGTTTCCCCCCAACGACATTCGGGCGGTTGCTTCTCGTGCCTTCTTGCGGGACAACCCAACCGCCAAGCGACTCCTTGAATTGGTCGAGATACCCTTGGTAGACATTTCTGTCCAGAATGCTCGTATGTTTGAGGGCGAGAAGAGTGCCGAAGATATACGGAGCCACGCCGAAGAGTGGATAGCAGATAACCAAGAAACTGTCAACCAATGGCTGGCAGAAGCGACCGCTTCGGAGCAAGCCCCCCCGCCAAATGCAAGTCTTCTTCAGCAGGTGAAAAACCGCGGGAGCCTCCGGTGTGGGGTAAATAGCCAACTCCCTGGTTTCAGTAGCCAGAATGCAGAAGGGACATACAGTGGCTTCAATGCCGACTTTTGCCGTGTAATTGCGGCGGCTGTCTTTACCGATGCAAATCGGGTGCAATTTGTCCCCCTCACGGTGCAAGAGCGGTTTGCTGCCGTAAGCGACCGCGAAATCGATGTGCTCTTCCACAATACCCCGTGGATCGCCACCTATGATGTAGGAATGGACTCACCCAATTCAGGGATCCGCCTCGCTTTTGGCCCCACAATCTTCCATAGCGGGCAGGGGTTTATGGCGCATATGGGGAGCGGGATCGGTTCGGTGGCTGGTCTTCAGGGACGGAATATTTGCGTACAGGCAGATACGACCGATGAGCAAGTGCTTGGAGACCATCTACAAATCCTTGATATCCAATTCACTAAGGTGCCAATCTCCAACTCCAACGAACTCTACACCGCGTATGAAAATGGTGCGTGCGAGGCAGTGAGTGCTTCTGTTCCTACTCTCATCTCCCACCGAACGAGAATGCAAGACCCCAATGCCCACGTTATCCTTGGCGAGCGTATATCGAGGGAACCTCTTAGCCCCGCCGTCAGGGAGGGCGACAGCCAATGGCTTGATGTGGTAACGTGGTCTCTCTACGCCACTATCTATGCTGAGGAGCTTGGGGTATCGCAGAGCAATGTTGAGCAGCTTATCAATACCAACGACCCCGAAATCTCATATTTTCTGGGGAAACGAGGGAATATTGGCAAGAAATTGGGGTTGGAAAACACCTTTGTATTGAATATCATTCAGCAAGTGGGCAATTATGAAGATATCTATCGCAGAAATCTGGGCGAATCGACCCCATTCAACCTTGATCGTGGGCCAAATAAAGTGTGGAGCAAGCGCGAAGGCAATGAAGGTGGTGTGCTGAGTTCGCCACCATTCCGATAGATATCACCGCGGGGGGGCGGGGGGCAATTTCTTCATTCCGTAGCCATACGAGAGAGCAAGCAAGTAGCTCAAAACGGAACAAGAAGGGCTAAGAATAGATGAGGATAGAGGACACTCTATGACGCTACCGCCTGGCGAGGTAGTGCACAATCGCTACCGCATCGAACGTCTCATTGGGATGGGGGGAATGGGAGCTGTCTACGAGGCGTTCGATCAAAAATTCTCCCGCAAGGTGGCTCTCAAGCAAACACTGCTCCCAGATAAAACGTCAAAGGAGCTTTTTGAGCGCGAAGCACAGATCTTGGGGAAACTCAAGCACGAATCTCTTCCCCATGTCCACGATAGCTTTCCCGAAGGGAATAGGCATTTCCTCGTAATGGAGTATATTGAGGGTAAGGATCTTGACACCCATATGAGGGAGCGGGGCAAGCCGCTATCGGAAGAGGAAGTCATTGGGTGGGCGATCCAAATCCTTGACGCACTCAAATACCTACACAAAGAACACATCATCCACCGTGATATCAAGCCAGCCAATATCACGTTGACGAAAGAGGGAAAGATTTTCCTTCTCGACTTTGGGATTGCCAAGAGTGTAGCGGAGATAGCCACTCCAGAAGGACAAAGTCTCCCCTATTATACCCTCAACTACGCATCGCCAGAACAGATTGACCGCAGCGGTACAGATGTCCAAAGTGATCTTTTCAGCTTTGCCGCAACCATATACCACCTCCTCACAGGAAAACCACCAATATCGGTTATTGAGCGCAAGATGAATGCGAACCAAGAAGCACTCCCTCCTCCGCCTGGCGTGAACCAACGAATACAGCACGTGTTGGTACAAGCTCTGAATCTCGATCCAGATAAACGCCCTGCAAGTGCGGAAGACATGTTGCGGGAGCTTCGGAAAGCCCAGGAAGAGCTAGATAAATTGGCATACACAGGAAGGACGCAATCTATGTCCTACGGCTCACCTCGCCAACAGTCTCGACCGTCTTCCTCCAAAGTTCCTTGGATACCTATCACGATAGCGCTTGTTCTTGTTGCAATCGCTATTGGTGCTTCTATTTTTGTTCTGGGGGAAGTCCGTTCTCCTTCAGAACGCCCCATCATCACCGCAGAGAACATCGAACAGCTAACTCTCCTTGCGCAGAAAGAGGAACATAGCGGGAATATCACCAGTGTTGCCTTTGATCCAGAGAGCAAAATGGTCGCATCGGGTGCGGATGACGGGAGCGTACGGCTGTGGGATGTATGGGATAAAGAGGATGAGTTGATACGGACACTGTGGGGCGAGAATGATAAGGTGGCTATCAAGGGCATCGCCTTTTTGCCCAATGATGAGGAAATCGTCGTCGGGCGGCGTGATGGGCAGGTGCAGGTGTGGGATACCAACGGTGGCGATGCCGTCATGAGTGGAGAGACCCATTCGGGAGGGATTTTCAGTGTCGCAGTTTCCCCCGACGGAGAGAAGATTGCAGCCGGTTCACTCGATCACTCTGTGCACCTGTGGGAGCGGACGGAGGATGACCTCACCCCATTGGAGGCTATCGGCAACCAGGGAGAACATGCAGCACAAGTCGAAAGCGTTGCCTTCTCGCCAGGTGGGGAGATGCTCGCCGTGGGAGCGTATAACAACATCTTCCTTTGGGACGTGGAAGAGCCTCCCTACCGCCTCCGGCACACCTTCGGAGGGAGTTCGGTGCATACGGGGATCGTCTTTAGCATAGTGTTTTCGCCTGAGGAAGCGAATAACGAGCTACTTGCCTCTGGCTCCGAAGACAAGAGCATCCGCATGTGGAGTACCCAGGATAACTCTCAACAACACGCCCTCATACATGATAGTTCAATCTACAGTATTGCGTTCTCTCCCGATGGAGAGCTGCTTGCGGCCGGTTCGGATAATGGAATGATCGTATGGCATGTGGAAGACGAGGAGATTCTTCGCACGGAAGAATCCAATCGGCGATTTGACAGCGTATCGTTTTCTCCCGATGGGAGAACGCTTGCCGCCGCCAGCGGAAGAACAGTCTGGTGGTGGGGCATTGAAGAATAGCACAGATGAGGAGAATGCCAATGTCAGGGCAAGCTGGTACACCAACGCTTCAGGTACAGCAAAACTATAGTGATGGACAGTCGAGTGAACGCACCATTTTTCTTAGCCAGCGGACGGTGAAGATTGGGCGCGGCGAGGCGAATGACCTCCGTGTAGATGTCAACCTGACCTTTGTTTCTACCAACCACGCCCGCATTGAACCCACTCCCGAAGGCGGCTACCAGATTGTTGACAGTAGTACCAACGGCACATTCATCAACGATCAGCAGCTAGAGAAGGGCAAACCCCGCCCCCTCCATCCGGGTGATGTTATCTACCTTGGTGCTCGCTCCAACTCAGCGAGTACGGTCGTTCTCACCTATCAAGCCCAGCCGGATTCGTCTATCCCTACCCAAGTTCTTGGCCAGGGAACGCCTGCCACCCCGCCGTCTGTTGGTGTACCTGCCGCTGTCCCTTCTGGCCAGAAAACTGAGATTGCTACCCCGGGTACCGCACCACGGACACAAGTACTGACACTCAATACCTTCGATCCAAAGGCCCAGAAAACGACGATTGGCCGTGAAGGCTGCGATATCAATCTCAACCACCCCCTCGTCTCGCGCTTCCACGCACAGATCGACCGGCTCCCAGATGGCTCGCACAAGCTCCGTGATGCTGGTAGCACCAACGGCACCTTTGTGAATGGGCAGCGCATCCATCAATGCATCCTCACCAAGGGCGATATCATCAAGATTGGGCCGTTCAAGATCACCTATACGGAAGACCATCACCTTAACCAATATGACCAGCGTGGTGCGATACGGATTGATGCGAGAGGGATGTTCTTAAAGAGCAGCAGAAAAGGCGACCCGCCACGGCTCAACAACATCTCCCTCAGCATCGCTCCGCGTGAGTTTGTGGCGTTGGTGGGCGGGAGCGGGGCCGGAAAAAGCACCCTGTTGAAGGCCATCAGCGGGTATGAGCGCGACCTTGAAAAAGGCACGGTTATCATCAATGGCGATAATTACTACAAGAACTTCGATGCCTACCGCATGATGCTTGGCTACGTGCCGCAGGATGATATTCTCCACCACAGCCTGCCGGTTGAGAATGCGCTGCAATACATCGCCCATTTGCGGCTGCCCCCCGATACCAAGCCCCACGAGGTGGAGGAGCGCATCAAGAAGGCTCTTGAGCTGGTGGAGATGGAACCGCACCGCTTTAAGCCTATCAAGAACCTCTCCGGCGGCCAACGCAAACGGGTCAGTATTGCCGCAGAACTGCTGACAGAGCCAAGTCTCTTCTTCCTTGACGAACCCACAAGTGGCCTTGACCCCGGGCTTGAGAAGAAGATGATGGAGACACTGCGCGGGCTGGCCGACCAGGGCCGGACGGTGGTGCTCGTCACCCACGCCACAGAGAATATCACCCAATGCCACCAAGTCGTGTTTATGTCGCGTGGACGGCTGATTTACTACGGCCCGCCAAGTGAAGCGCTGGACTTCTTTGGTGGGAAGCAGACTGGGGTGGAGACCTTCTCCGATATCTATACGCGGATTGATGGCAAGGTCGACCCCAACGACCCGCAGATGCATTTTGTACACACCGTGCTCAGCGATGAGTTGATGGAGTGGCAGAGCAACCCGAAGAAGCAGCAACAACCAACACTCCCTGAATTATGGGAAGCCAAGTATCGTAAATCTCCCCAATTCCAGCGCTATGTCAAAGAACGCATCGATCAGCGCCCCCCTGAGCCGGTCGTGTCGAGAGAGCAGGACGGCGGCAGCCAAAAAACCCCGAGCATCTCGATGTGGCGGCAATATTGGTTCCAGACCAAGCGCTACCTTGAGCTGACCTACCGCGACTTCAAGAACCTGCTCATCCTCCTCCTCCAAGCGCCAATCATCGCTATACTGCTATGGTTGCTGGCCAAGCGCGAGGTACTTGTTGGCGTGACGGGCGAAGATCTCATCCCGCGGGTAGAGGTGTTGAGAGTACTCTTTATGCTGGCCGCGGTGGCGGTGTGGTTCGGGGTAATCAACGCCGCCCGCGAACTCACCAAGGAACGTGCCATCTTTGAGCGGGAACGGTTCTCAAAGCTTAATCTTTTCTCCTATCTCTCCTCAAAGGTGACGATATTAGGGATATTAGTCTTCCTACAAAACGTCTTCCTGCTTGGCATCTTATCGCTGCAATTCTCTGGGCAAGGCGTGGAGTTTCCCGAAAACCCAGGCGGTTTCGATCCGCTCATTGCCCCCGTCTGGCTAGAAACATTTATCACGTTATTTTTAACGTCGTTGGCGGGAACGGCGCTTGGATTGCTAGTCAGCTCATTTTCGACCACATCTGATCAAGCAATCAGCATCGTCCCGCTCTTGATCATCCCACAAATCTTCTTTGCGGGGTTGATTTTCAAGATCGAAGCCCCTGATACCGTCATATCTGCCATCATATGGGGGTTTTCGCTGTTGATGATTAGCCGGTGGACGCTTGATGCGCTTGGGACGACGTTCAATGTCGGGAAGCTCTGCCAACTGCCAAATGTAAATTACGACGACAAAATACAATCCCAATGCGAAGTGAGTAAGCAACTGCTTGATAGCAATGACCCCACCACCAGCCAGTTCGTTGACACCATGCCCTTCCTGGAAGAAGGCATCGCCAAGCCAGATACTTTCCACGGCGCGCTTGGCTACGATGCGTTTGAATACACTGTTCCTCACCTTGGGACAACGTGGGGCGTGCTTGGGGTATTTACAGTGGTGTGCCTTGGCTTGACGGCCTATTTTCTCAAGCGGAACGGCTAAAAACCGCAATCGCGTATAACAGAAAGGAGGGTGGCACACGCTACCGTTCCTCCACAATCAAGAAGAGAGCGCTGCGCCACTTCATATGAAGCGTTTCCATTGGTCTATATGCGTTGGGCTGCTGCTTATCTTGGCGGCCTGCGGCGGCGGCGGCGACACAGCGATGACGGAAGAAGAGCGCTTGGCACCAGTACAGACCGTCAAAGACTTTGTCGCGGCGTCGAAGGAGCGCGATGTCAGCAAGATGATCGACCTGATGGAGCCGACGGAAGACCTCGACTCCAAGGGCATCAGCGCTGAATTGCGCACCTACACCGACATGATTGAGACCACGACCATCGAGAATGAGACCTACACGTTGGAGGAGAATGACGGAGAGCGGGCAGAAGTGCGGTTCACCGCCGACATTTCTCTTGCCGTGCGCGGCGCACCGACCGTCGCCACGCAAGATGCGGCGTCCATTTTCACCCTGGTGAAGCAGGATGATACGTGGTATGTCCGCAACATTACTCCCGTCATGGAGGAAGGGGAAATGCCATGACCACACGCACCTCTACCAGACGGCTTTTGGGAGCGCTGACGGTGGTGTTGGGAGGGATAGTGGTGGGAACATTGCTATTTGCCTCTGCGGGGGCGGTGATGGGCCAAACTTCCTCCCCCAACGACCCGCTCTACGCCAACCAATGGGCGCTTCCCCGGATGGGGGCCTCATGTGCATGGCAGCAGACGACCGGCAGTGCAGACGTGACCGTGGCGGTGGTCGATACGGGGGTGGATATGAGCCACCCGGACTTGGTTGATCGCCTCCGCACGGATGGCTACGACTTTGCGGCGGGCGACTCCGACCCCAGTGATGAGCAGGGGCACGGCACCCACGTAAGTGGTATCATCGCCGCCACGCTCAACAATGCAGAGGGGATTGCGGGCCTTGCCCCCAACGTGCAGATATTGCCGGTGCGGGTATTGAGCAACAATGGCGGGTCAGACCAGGGGGTGGCAGATGGCATTCGCTATGCGGTTGAGAAGGGCGCGCGTGTCATCAACCTCAGCCTGGGCGCGCCATTCTTGGTCATCAACACGATGCCAGAGAGCAATGCGGCTGTCCGGGAAGCGATGGACGCGGGTACGTTAGTGGTCGTGGCGGCGGGGAATGACTATTTACCCTTCCTCAATGCGGTGAATGTCGAAAACCTTGACGCGATGATTGTCGCCGCCTCGAACGAGCAGGAAAAGAAGGCCAGCTTCTCCAACTCTGGGCCGTGGGTTTCGGTCACGGCACCCGGTCATCGCATCCTCTCCACGACGCCCACCTATGACACGGAAATGACCAGCTCATCGTTGCCGCCGGATGAGCGGGTAGAGAAGGGCTACGACTACCTCAGCGGCACCTCTATGGCGACGCCGTATGTCTCTGCATTGGCCGCATTGGTCTTCAGCCAACACCCGGAATGGTCACCTGCCCAAGTGCGCGATGCGATTGAGCGCCACGCAGACGCGGATATCTATGAGAACCATCTGCCGCACTTTGAAACGTTGATGTTGTTGGGCGCGGGCCGCATTGATGCGTGTGCGACCTTGAACGAATAGCCATATAGGGCTTGAGGATGGTGCAAAAGGCTTATGAAGAGTTTTTTGTGCTGTCCTCACCCGCCTCCCGTGAAGTCGTGCGTGATGTCGTGCGACGTGTGCGACGCACGTGCGATGGATGATCGCTCGCGCTCAAGCTGCGTCTCAATCGTGTCAAGGCGGGAGGTGACAGAACGCCGCCATTCCTCCTCGGAGACCTGCATGGCGCGCACGCGGTAGAGCAACTCCTCCTCAAGCCGCTGCACCCCGCCAACGCGGTCAGCCAGCAGCCCTATCAGGAAGGCCACGAGCGCCATCAGCACAAGCACGCTCCCCACAATCAGCGACTGCTCATTTGCCGCCTCGACGACCCCAAACCGCCGCCCAATAAAGACATACGCCGCACGGGCAAGAAACGCGCTTCCCACCAAGAAAAACCCCGCCGCGATATAGGTGAAGGTTCGTAATGGTTCATAGGTGGCGTAGGAACGGGCAATAATCGCTGCCTGCCGCTTGATGAAGTGCCAATTGCCGCGGTGCAGCTTCGATGGCCTGCGGGTGAAGTTGGTGGTAATCGGCACGGCGACGATAGTCAGCCGCCGTTTGCCCGCCTGGATAAGGTTTTCGACCGTGTAGGAGAACTCGGTGGTGACAAAGGTACGGAGGGCGGCCTCCCGCGAAAGCGCCCGGAAGCCGCTCACCGTATCGGGAATGTCGGTATCTGATGCCCAACGGACAATTGAGCTACCGATATATTGCAGCCCCTTCTTGATGGGCGAGAAGTGGCGAATGTTGTGGACTTGCCGATCTCCAATCACGATATCCGCCGACCCTTCTATGATGGGCTGGATGAGCCGGGGGATTTCGTGGCCCGGGTATTGGTGATCACCGTCGGTGTTGACAATAATATCGGCTCCAAGGCGGAGCGCCGTATCAATGCCGGTCTGGTAGGCGGCTGCCAACCCTTTATTGCTCGTATGCCGCACCACATAGTGCGCTCCGTGGGCCAACGCCACCGTAATCGTATCATCCGTACAGCCATCGTCTACCAACAGGATACGGATATCGTCAATGCCGGGGATGGTGCGGGGGATATCGTTGAGCACCTCCACAATCGTATCTTGTTCATTCAGAACGGGGATCTGGACTATTAGCCTCATAGCTATCCGTAGGGCAAGATTTGGGAGTTCGCCACGGCGGGAGGGGAAACGTTACGAGATATTACGAAACGCTGCGAGACGTTGTACAATGTTTACGACGCCTCTTCCCCATCGATGAACGTTCGGGTCAGCCGGTGGGCCTCATAATCGGTATATTGCTCAGGAGGCGTCTTCATAAAGTATGAGCTTGGGGCATAGAGCGCTCCCCCTATTTTGCGGTCAATCGCCAGTTTGACACACCGAATGGCATCTATCACCACGCCGGCGGAGTTGGGCGAGTCCCACACTTCAAGCTTTAGCTCAACATTGAGCGGCACATCGCCAAAGGTCGTTCCCTCCATCCGAATGTGGCACCATTTCCGGTCACCCAGCCACGGCACGTAGTCGCTCGGCCCGATATGGACATCACTCTCCGGCAGTTCGCGCCCAATCTGGCTTGAAACCGCATTCGTTTTGCTGATTTTCTTGCTTTCCAATCGCTCTTTTTCGAGCATATTGAAGAAGTCGGTATTGCCGCCGAAGTTGAGCTGATAGGTGCGGTCGAGCTGCACCCCGCGGTCGCGGAAGAGGTTTGTCAGCACGCGGTGGACGATGGTCGCGCCTACTTGGCTCTTGATATCGTCGCCAATAATGGGGAGGCCGCGGTCGGCAAACCGCTTGCGCCAATACTCTTGGCTGGCAATAAAGACCGGAATGCAGTTGATAAAGCCGCACCCTGCCTCAAGCACCTGCTCAACATACCACTTGGTGGCCATTTCGCTGCCGACTGGCAAGAATGATACCACTACATCGGTCTTTGTATCGCGCAAGATCTGCACAATATTGTCCGTATCGCGCGGCGATTTCTTGATGATCGTGCTGAGATATTTGCCAAGCCCGTCATGGGTCATCCCGCGGGAGACGGGAACATTGAGGTGAGGGACATCGCTAAATTTATAGGTGTTGTTGGGTTCTGCGAAGATTGCTTCAGAAAGGTCTTTGTCGACCTTCGTATCGGCAATGTCAAAAGCAGCAGAAAATTCGATATCGCCCACATGGTAACCGCCAAGACGAACATTCATTAGCCCAGGCACGGTTGCATCGTCATGGGCATGGCGGTAGTACTCAACCCCCTGCACCAACGAGGAGGCACAGTTCCCAACCCCAACAATCGCAACACGGATCTTATTGCTCACGAATACATTTCTCCTACTATGGCATACGGGAAAGATAATCCGCCATTATAGCATAGACATGCGGGGGAGTATAAAGCAGAGAGGTGGCGGGGTACACAAAAGCCGTACCACTATTATATGATACAATGAGTATTGAGGGGACTACCAAATGTCCAACCAAACGTGCGATGGTGATAGAATGGGAGTATGAACACGCATCCTGTGTGGGATTGCCAAAGGTACACTCACCGCAACATTTCCCCGCGGTTGAGCCGCGGACGGTGGTACCGGCCCGACGCCCGCTCTGAGTAGGGTATATGCCATTTCGATGAAACTTTTTCGTTGGATGAAGCGTCAGTACAATACCTAACGTCACGCACATGCACCGTACACACACCATCACGTACGCCAAACTATTTAGACGTTTTTTAAGGAAGGAGTCAGGTGGGATGTCAATCTTCAGCCGTATCAAAGACCTCTTCAGCGCAAGTGTGAACGACTTCATCGACAAGGCGGAAGACCCGGAAAAGATGGCCAACGAGTATCTCCGCCAGCTCAACGAGCAATACTACGAGGCCAAGACCAGCATTGCCTCTGCGATGGCGAGCGAAAAACGCATCCAGCAAAAGCTCTCCGAAGCGCAGGCAGAGGTCGATAAGTGGCAGGAGAAGGCGGAGACAGCATTGCGCGCGGGGGATGAGGAACTTGCGCGTTCGGCCCTGAAGCGCAAAAGCAACGCCCAAAAGATCGCCAACCAGTATGAGGCGCAGCATAAGGCGCAATCGGAGCAGGTGGATAAACTGCAAGACACGCTCGCCGACATTGAGACGCGCATTGGCGAGATGAAGGCCAAACGCCAACTCATCTCCGCCAAGCAGAGTCGGGCGCAGTCACAAGAGGCTATCTACTCCGCGGCTCGCAAGATGAGCGATACCTCGCCTATGGAGAAGTTCGAGCAGCTTGAGGATCGGGTGGACGACCAAGTCGCCGAAGCATCAGCGCGGGCCGAGCTTGAGAGCGGCTCTCTTGACAACCGCTTCCGCGACCTTGAGACCGAAGCCGAAGTGGATGATGAGCTTGCCGAAATGAAGAAAAAGCTAGGGATGTAAGGGGCAGGTATGTCTATTCTTGATCGAATCGGAGATCTCATCAGCGCCAACGTGAACGATCTCTTGGAAAAGGCCGAAGATCCTGAGAAAATGGCCAATGAGTATCTCCGCCAACTGAACCATTACTACTACGAAACCAAAGATGATGTCGCTTCTGCGATGGCGCAAGAAAAGCGTCTGCAAGACAAGATGCTTGATGCGCAGGCAGAGGCAGAGAAATATCGGCGGCACGCAGAAAACGCCCTCCGCTCCAACCAAGAAGACTTGGCGAGACGGGCGTTGGAGCGCAAACGGCAGGCATTGAAGCTCGCAGGCCAATACGAAGAGCAGTTCAAGCAGCAGGACGCCCAAGTTGATGAACTAGAGGAGGCGTTGGCCGCCATTGAGGCGCGTATGGCGCAGATGCAGGCCAAACGCGATGCTCTCGCCGCCAAACGCAGCCGCATTGAGACGCACGAGTCGATACGGCGCACGGCTCGTACCCTCTCCAACACCAGCGCGGTAGATAAGATGGAAACGCTTGAAGACCGCGTTGAAGGCCAGCTCGCCAAGAGTGAGGCCATGGCAGAGTTGGAGGCGGGGTCGGTCGATAAGCAGCTCGAAGACCTTACCCAAGACTCGGAAATCGACTCGGAGCTGCTGGAGATGAAAAAACAGCTTGGGCTTGCGTAGGCGGTCATTGAAAGCCGAATAGCCGAATAACCGAATAACAGACTACGAAACAACGAACGGGCACGGCTTGTGGAGAATAACCGCAAGGTGCCCGTTTCTTCATGCCGTTGTTTTCCTACGCTGTCTGCTGCCTGCCTACGACTGGCCTACTGCCCTCGCAGCTCATTGCCAAGCAGTCCAAGCAGGACGTGGTAGGGGGGATCGTTTTCGGGGTGCAGCTCAAACCGCGCCCGCTCAAACCATTGCACGGTGTACTCCCTCCCATCCGAGAGCCGTTCCTTGTTTAGGCCACTGATCGGAAGGCCAAAGAGCGCCAAACTTTCTGCCTGGCTCGTGCCGGGAACCCCGTCAAACTCCAAGCCGTGCGACTGCCATGCCTCCAAAATATCACCACAGATGTTGTGGCCGGTCTGCTCAAAATAGAGACAGCCTTCTTTCGGCTCACTCTTGGGGAAATTGCGCCAATCGCGCCCTTGCGACTCGAGCCGGTCAACGCCCAAGCGCCCCAACAGCACATCATATGGCGGTTCATTTTCGGGGTGCAGTTCAAGGCGATTGCGCTCAAACCACTGCGACGGGATAGCCGCCCCCTCAACGCGCTCTTCCTGCTGCGGGGTGATGGGGTAGCCGAAGACCTGTAACCCGCCGTTATTCTGCCAAAATTGGGCGATACGGCCAGAGGAGCAAAAGCCTGTCTCATCAAAGCACATCGGATCGGGGCTTGGCGGTGCGGTTGGCTGTTGTTCCGGTGGCGTCGTGGGTTGCTGATCCGGCGGTGTGGTCGGCTCAGTAGGTGGCGTTGTGGGTTGTTGTTCTGGCGGGGCCGTGGATTGAACCGTCGGTTGGCTTGTTGGAGCCACGATCGTCTCGATCGTCTCGATCGTCTCGATCGTCTCCTCAACCGGCTGTGGTTCAGTTGGCTGCGGCTGCGGAGTGGCTGTCTCGGCGCGTGGCGTGGGGATGGGTGGCGTGGGGAGGGTGATTTGTGCCTCCTCCATCGGCGAAAACTGCGATTCGCCATCGGTGTAGCGCACCCACACGCCTTGACCACGGTAGCTTCCGCCCGGCACCTGCCACTCAATCGTCTCTGCGATGGGCTGCGGCGCGGTGAAGATGCTGACCGAGTCGACATAGAGATCGACCGAGCCACTACGCCACACCTTCATCACGACGAAGATCTCATCCTCCGTAGGGTTGAAGGTGAAAGGGATGGCAAATTCGTGATATTGGGCGTGGCGCGGAAAATCAGTGCCTTTTAGGGGTATCGGCCCGTGCTCAACGCCATTTGCCTCCACCGCAATGCGCGCCACCTCCTTATCAAGCAAGTTGTCGCTCACCTTGAGGCGGAAGTAGGCCACAAGCGGGATATTGGGAACGACATTGGTGCTGCTGACCCACACAAACGACTCCGTGTCGCCCGGGACGAGGTGGAAGGTCGTGCCGCCGACGCCTTGCGGGTCATCTTCGCGCTCGCCGCCGCCCCACCACAGTTTGAAGCTCTCAAAGAGATCATCCATCAGCCAGCCAAGGCTAAACTGTACTTGCGGCAAGCCACCGCCATCAAGGCCGGTCACCTGAACGCTTTCATGGTTTGTGCTCATTTGTACATCGCCAAGCTGGTAGCGGGGAGGTTCTTCCTTGCCCAGATAGATGGTGTCGTGGACGGTGATTGTACGCCCAAGTTGGTCACGCATCTTGACATAGACCGTCCGCCACCCTTCGCCCGGCAAGAGCGTCCATTTGCGCTGGGGAGTGTAGGGTTCCCACTGTCCCCCCGCAAAGGTTGGCTCATTGCTGATCATCATCTCAACCGTCTTGCCAATGCGGTCAACATCACCAACGGCGGTCTCATTGCTGTAGATGTACAGCTCTACCTCTGGAAATGGGGCAAAAAGTGCTTCGTTATTGATAATCACCGGCGGGTAGCTCACATCACGCCCATACATCGCGGTGACATAGCCCTGCCCACCACCATCGCCCTCTTGGTGATAATACCCCGTCCCGACTTCGCGGAACTTGGGGTTGAGGAGGTTTTGCCGATGGCCTTCGCTTGCCAGCCACCCATCAATCGCCCCTTGCGGCGATATCATCCCACAAAATGCATTTTCAGCGCTCGTGCTGCCCTGGTAGCCGTGCTCAGTAGCGCGGACATCAGGCCAATTCCCTTGGGTGTCTTGGTGGCCGCAGTAGGGTTCTGGACGATTGACAACCGAATCGTGCGAAAACCATCGTGATGCATCAGTGAGTTGTGCATTCCAGCGCAGTGGCGGGATATTTTGCTGTTGCCGCGCCAAATTGCCAAGATAGACCATCCTGGCCTCGTTGAAAAGCTGATCGTCGTTCTGCGCAGGAAACCCCCACCCGATACCTGCCGTCGTTGCGAGTATAATACCGATAGTGAGAATGGAAAAGAATTGCCTTCTCAAGTGACGCCCCTTCGATACTCCCTATGTTATCCGTCTGCGTAGCCATGTGGATGAGTGCGGTGCCATTCCCAAGCACTCCCAACAATATCATCAATTGTGGAGTACTTAGGCTGCCAGCCAAGTTCCTGCCGTATCGCCTCTGGTGATGCGATTAATATCGGAGGATCTCCTGCTCTGCGCGGCCCGACGGTGTATGGAATGGCATGCCCCGTGATGCGGCGGGCCGCTTCGATCACGTCGAGGATGCTGAACCCCGTGCCGTTGCCCAGATTGTAGACGCGGTTGCCAAACTGATCAAGCGCTTCCATCGCAAGGATGTGCGCCCGTGCCAAGTCGCTGACGTGGATATAGTCGCGGATACACGTGCCGTCGTGCGTCTGGTAGTCATCGCCAAACACGGTCACTTGCTCGCGCTGGCCCAATGCCACTTGCAAAATAATCGGGATGAGGTGCGTTTCGGGGTCATGGTCTTCGCCCTGGTCGGCCATCCCGCCCGCCGCATTGAAATAGCGCAAACATGCATAGTTTAGCCCGTGGATTTCAGAAAACCAATGCAGCAGTCGTTCAATAAAGTACTTCGACTCCCCATAGGGCGAGCCGGGGATAATCGCCTCCTGCTCATCGATAGGGATGCGCTGGGGGGTGCTAAAGAGGTTGGCGGTGGAGGAGAGAATGAACCGCTTTACCCCGTGCTCTACCGCATGCTCAAGGAGGTTGAGGGCATTGGTATAGTTGTCGCCCAAGTACTTGAGCGGATATTGCATACTTTCGCCCACCAGCGTGTTGGAAGCGAAGTGCAGAATGGCGTCGATATGGGGGTGGGCGCGAAAGAGGGCAGCAAGCGCAGCATGATCAGCCAAATCCCCCTGGATAAATGTCGCTTCAGGGGGAACCGCCGCCCGATGGCCTTGCGAAAGGTTGTCGAATACCACCACCTGGTGGCGGTGGCGGAGCAGCTCTGTTACTGTAGCGCTGCCAATGTACCCTGCTCCTCCGGTCACTAGTACCTTCATAGATTTGTATTGTGTTCCTATACAAAGAAAACGAGAGACAACAAAATTGAGCTGTCATGAACGGCAATGGAACGTTATTGCTCTGCTTCTGGTGTGGTGACCAGCTTATATCCAAACCCGCGCTGCGTCAGGAGATAGCGTGGCTTGGCGGGGTTGGGCTCAATGCGTTGACGCACTCGATAGATGAGCGTATCTATCGCATTGTAGTCATACACATCGTAGTCCCACACAGTGTTGGCAATCTCTTCCTTGCTTACGACCGTCCCCTTGCGTTGATAGAGGAGTTCTAAGAGCATAAATTCCTTCACCGTGAGGCGAGGCTTGAGGATATCTCCTTTGACATAGACTTCCTTTGCGTTTGTGTCTATCCGTATCTCTTCTTGCATGGCGCGGATGACGCCTGATGGGAGCGGCCCACGAGCGGTGGCATCCGAGTCGTGGAAGGTAATGACAGCATCGGCGATAATGATTTGATCTTGGTGCCGCAATAGGTAGGCATCGGTAATCTGACTTGGGTCAGCATTGATGTATGTCCCGTTGGTGCTATTGAGATCACGGATGTAATAGCCCGCCTCGTCTGCTTCCAGCCGTGCGTGGCGGCGCGAGGCGAGGGGGTGGTCGATCACAATATCGTTAGTGTTATCGCGGCCAATCGTGAGCACCTTCTTGTCCCACTCAATCTCGTGATAACTTTCGTCTTGGCGTTTGATGGTCAGTGTTGGAGTGGAGGAAGCTGGCATTGTGCTGCAATCCAATCCCTCTAAAGCCGTGAAAACCAGATGCTCTCGTCTCAGGAGAGGAGAACAGTAATCTGTTTGTGCCATATCATGCCATATCATGCAATGGGTTGTGGTACAATGTTATCCCGTTGGCGCTGATAAGAGCAAAAAACAGTTCAGAAACCTTTCTGAGTAGTATAGCATATTCTAGCAGCAGGTCACCAATTTGTCAGCAGCAAGAACGTGCAAACGTGCAGAAGGCAGCCCGAGTGGTCGTTGATTCCTTGAGAGGATAAACGTTCCCATAAGGAGATCGGTATGAATGAACGTGTAGGTCAGACGTTTGGTCGTTATCAAATCAAGGAAGTGGTTGGGCGGGGTGGCATGGCGTGTGTCTACCGGGCATTTGACCCACGCCTCGAACGCGATGTTGCCCTCAAAGTGCTCGACCCCCACCTGGGTGCCGATGAGCGCTTTGTCAAGCGGTTTGAACGCGAAGCCCGACTCGCGGCTGGTTTTGATCACCCAAATATCGTCAATGTGTACGATTTTGGCAAGGAAGAACAGTCTCACTACATCGTGATGAAGTATGTCGAAGGGCGTGCGCTCAGTTCCTTGCTGCGCCAACATGGCCAGCTCGGCCTTGGCTATGCGGTCGCTATTCTTCAGCCGCTCTGCGAAGCGCTTGACTATGCCCATCAAAGGGGGTCTATCCACCGCGATGTCAAGCCACATAACGTCTTGATTGACAATGAAGGACGGGTGCTGTTGACCGACTTTGGTATTGCGGTGCGGAGTTCCGACTCCAAAGAAGAATCATTCACCCGCACGGGCCATTTTGTTGGCACGCCGGAGTATATGGCTCCAGAGCAGATAGAAGAGGGCAAAACCAACAACAAAGTCGATATCTATGCGCTTGGGATTGTGGCCTATGAGATGCTGACTGGCCGCCCGCCTTTCAAGGGCAACACGCTGCAACTGCTGCATTCTCATGCACACACGCCGCTCCCCCTGCCGACGACCGTCAACACCTCGCTGCCGAAAGAGGTGGACGATGTGTTGATGCAGGTATTGGCAAAGAAGCCCGAACAGCGTTATCCCAACGCGACTACCTTCGTTGAAAAACTGCGTGCTGTTGCCGAAAAACACCGTATCCCAATCGCCTCAGTCGCAATGATACAAGCGCTGCTCCCGACCAAAGCAGAAGCAGTCGCCCCCCAACAACCCGACAGCAGCCAACAACCGCAGGGCGACGCCGAAGAAACGCAGCAGGGTCAGCAGCAGGAGCAACAGCAGGACGTGGCATCGGTAGAGGCTCCACACCTCGCACCACCTGTCGCCGCCGTCGCGCATAGCGGTGATACCGGCGAGGGCGATGACGGGAGTGGGGGCAAGGGTGATGGCAAGACATTGCTCCCCCTTGACAGCAAACGGCGAAATATCCTGATCGGAGTTGGGATTATTCTCCTGCTCTTCCTGCTGCTGTGGTGCCGGAGCTGCTACCCGGGTGATGGTGCTCCAGCCGAGCTTACCGTCACCACCACCGCCACGCCCACTGCCACCGCCACTCTGACCCCAACCCCCACGGTAGAACAGCCGGTGTTTGTGCCAACAATGCCGATTGTAGAGCCTTCCAACACGCCAACGTCAGAGCCGACGTCAACCGACACCCCTGTGCCAACACCAGTGCCGACAGAAGAACCGACAGTGGAGATTGTGCCAACCGAGGGGCCAACCGACGAGCCTGTTGAGCCAACTGTCCCGCGGCCCACCATCCCGCCCACCGATGTGCCAGCGCCAACGGATGAACCGACCGAGCGGCCAACAGACATTCCTCGGCTCACCGCCGTCCCACCGACTGAGCCGACTGAGGTGCCTCCTGAACCGACCGACGTGCCTCCTGAACCAACCGACGTGCCGCCTGAACCGACCGACGTGCCGCCTGAACCGACCGACGTGCCGCCTGAGCCGACCGACGTGCCGCCTGAGCCGACCGTCGATCCCTATCCTGGCCCTGACCCATACCCGTAGTCATAGAGAGGATCTGTTTTGGCAGGAGATTGGCAAGAACAAGTCAAGAGCGAGTATGAGGAGGTTCGTAATCGCTTTCGGCACATGAGCTTCAAATCGTTTAAGCGGGGCGATTGGCTTGCGGCGTTTGTGGCTCATGTGCTGGCGTCCTATGTCAAACGAGCCGATGTTGAGCAGATCTATCAGAAATATCGGGGAGAGACATCTGAAGAACAAGCCCGGCAGGTCATCTCGCAGGCCGCCAAGCAGTGTGGCCTCTCCGGCAGGTTGACTGCCTCATTTGCCAGTGCCGCGGAACTCTCATTCATCCCAACGTTTGGCTTTAGCTTCCCGGGTATTGGAGCGGCCGTCGGCCTGTCGGTGATGACCGATATCGGCTACTGCATTCGGCGGCATATCCGCGCGATGTATGACCTCTCGCTGGTCTATGGCGGGCCGCTCACTGAGGACGACGTGGAAGATTGCTACCTCATCTTTATGAGCGCAATGGAGGTCAATATTGACGATGTGATAAGTGGCCTGCGCAAGCTCAAAGTCCCGCTCCCGCAGCGCAATCAGCACTATATGACCTACAATGCCCGCACCATCCTCAAAAGCGGTATTCGCTCCTTCTTCCAGGACGTGACCAAGCACGGCGGCGGCAATTTGCTCATCCGCAAGCTGGTTGAGCGGGTAAATTTGCGGTTGTTGGTGCCGGGGGTGAGCGTGGCGATTGCGGGGACGTTCAACCAACGGTTTACGCGGCGGGTGTTGCGCGTCGCCCATCATCATATGCGGTGGCGCGGCGCGGTGATGCAACCCTTGCTTCTGCTGCAAGAATGTGAACCCCGCCTTGACCCATTGTGGGCCTTGCGGGCGATGGTGGTCGTGATTGAGTCGGGCGCACCCGCCGAATGGACGCGCCATCAGCTCGATGCGCTGCGATACTGCCAAAGTGCGCTGTTTCTCTCGGATGAGGATATGACGGAGCTTGACCCGTGGTTCCGCTGCGACAAGACCGCCTTTGTGCAATCTCTGCCTGCCATCTCCCCTGAAGCAGCCGAATACTTGATTGAGATGCTGGTGGTGGTGGCGGCAATGTCCCCCGATATACGCCACGACCGCTCATATGCTGCCATCATTGTGGGGATTGCCGACGCGCTTGATTTTCCCGTCTCGCTTGGCAGCATTGCCGAAGACATTCAGAACATGCGCAGTGCCCACTCAGATGCAATAAAACCGCTTTAGCGTCCTTGCCAAAGCGGTAGGCTTGCCTCGAAGAAACGAGGAACGTCGGAGTGCTAAGATGTGCAGGGGGGCCTATCCGAAACGCCCGCTGATGTAATCTTCCGTGCGCTGATCGCGTGGATTGGTGAAGATTTGCTGTGTTTCGCTCGACTCAACCAGTTCACCCGCACGAGTTTCGGAGTTCATCAGCATAAAAGATGTCTCATCGGAGACGCGGGCAGCTTGCTGCATACTGTGCGTGACGATCACGATGGTATATTCCCGCCGCAGATCGATCATCGTCTCCTCGATTCTCATCGTTGAGATGGGATCGAGCGCCGAGCACGGCTCATCCATCAAAATGATGTCGGGGTGGGGGGCAATCGTGCGGGCAATGCACAACCGTTGTTGTTGGCCACCCGACAACCCCATTCCAGAGCGGTTCAATCGATCCTTGACCTCCTCCCACAGGGCGGCTTGCTTCAATGCCTCCTCAACCCGATTGGGAATATCCTCCGATGGCCAGCCCGCAATGCGCAACCCATAGGCGACATTCTCGAAAATCGACTTGGGGAAGGGGTTGGGCCGCTGAAAGACCATCCCCACCCGCCGCCGCAGCAGAATGGGGTCGGCTGTGGGCGCGTAGATATTCTCCCCATCAATGAGAATCTGCCCTTCGGCGTGAGTACCGGCCATCTGATCGTGCATGCGGTTGATGGCGCGGAGCATGGTCGATTTGCCGCACCCCGATGGGCCAATCAAGGCCATGATGGTGCGTTCGCGGATGGACATTGTCACATCGTTGAGCGCGCGGAATTTCCCATAATGGAAGGAGAAATTGACCGCCTCAATCTTATGAGTAATCGACCCCACGGCTTCCCGATCCCGCGTTGGCACGCTCACATTGATACCAACGCGCGGCACTGCCGATCCAACGCCTGCTTGTGCTTCGTTCATGAGTCCCTCACTATGCATGTATTCGCTTTAGGCAACTATCTGTGTGCAATTACCGATGCACCGCTATCCGACTTGTCCGCTGATGTATGACTGCGTTCGTGGGTCTTGTGGGTTGGTAAAGATCTGATTCGTCTCTCCTTCCTCAACAAGCATCCCTTTGGGTTTCACGTCTCCCTGATCGACCATAAAGACCATGGTTCGGTCGGAAATACGCGATGCCTGCTGCATATTGTGGGTCACAATCACGACCGTGTAGGTGCTCTTAAGCTCGAGGAGCAGCTCCTCAACCTTGTATGTCGAGATGGGGTCAAGCGCAGAACAGGGTTCGTCAAGCAACAGCACGTCTGGGTTCATGGCGATGGCGCGGGCGATGCATAGCCGTTGTTGCTGGCCGCCAGAGAGCGCCAGTCCCGAATCTTCCAGTTTATCGTGCACTTCGCCCCAGAGTGCGGCTTTTTTGATACTTTCCACGACTCGGTCTTCGATCTCGCTTTTATGCACCCCATCAAGGCGTAGCCCAATCGCCACATTCTCAAAAATCGACAACATCTTGAGTGGGTTGGGCTGCTGGAAGACCATCCCCACCCGCCGCCGAACGGCCTGCGGCTCAATGCCCTTGTCGTAGATGTTTTGGCCAGAGATGTACACATTCCCCATGGCCCGCGCATGCGGGATAGCTTCGTGCATCCGGTTGATACAGCGAAGGACGGTTGATTTTCCGCAGCCGGAGGGGCCAATCATGGCAGTAATGGAGCGCGGATGTATCATCACATTCACTGGCATGACCGCCTGAAATGTGCCGTAAAATGGGATTAACTCTTCCAATACCACCGTATCGCTGCGATAGCCGCTGGTGGGTTGGGTCTGTTGTGGAGCTGCTTGTGGAGCAGGTTGTTCGACGGGTTGTTGAGCAAATGGTGCTTCTTGCATATATCCCTCTATAATCTCCCCTATGGATGTCTTTATGACCTCTATTATGTTGCGCGGTTGCGGGTGGCCCATCGTGCCAAGATATTGACGACCAATACCAGCAACGTGAGTACCAATGCGGCTGTCCACGCCAGGTCGTTCTGCAATGGGAAGGGAGATTCGGTGTATTTGTAGGTAAGCAATGGCAAGGCCGCCATCGGTTCATACAGGTTGTAGACGATGTTGTTGCTCCCCAAAATGGTCAACAACAACGGGGCCGTTTCGCCAGCAGCACGCGCAAACGCTAACATCGCGCCGGTGGCAATGCCGCTCATGGCGGCGGGAATGACGACGGTCAATGTTGCCCACCATTTGGGCGCGCCAAGACCCATCGCTGCCTCGCGCACGGTGGTGGGCACGAGTTTGAGGATTTCTTCGGTGGTGCGGGTGATGACCGGTACCATTAAAATGGCGAGCGCCACACTTCCCGCTATCCCCGCAAAGTTCTGAATCTCCTTAACAATCAAGACGTATGCCGCCACCCCCACAATAATCGATGGAGCCGCGCTTAGTACGTCCGTCGCAAAGCGAACCGCCGTCGCCACGCTGTTGGAGGGGTACTCAGCAAGGAAGACTCCGGCAAAAATACCAACGGGAAGCGCAATAAGCATCGCCGTCCCGACGATTATAAAGGTGCCGATGATACCATGCAGCACCCCACCTTCATTTGTGACTTCTCCCATCCCAAAGGCGGGTGGCTGATAGATCTCGGTAAAGAAGGAGATGCTCAACCCCGACGCGCCCCGCATCACCACATACCCCAAAATTAGAAAGAGCGGGATAAGCGCGAGCAAGGTGGCAACCACGGTCATGCCGCGCATGAAGATATCGAACATCTTTCGGTGCTGATAGTTTTGTGCTTGAGAAATCATGCTCGGATATTTCCTCCTGGCCCACGTGACACGTGCCACACCAACACCCGGGCCATTGCATTGAGTAAAAGTGTGATACCAAAGAGGACAAGCGCAATCAAAATGAGGGTCGACTCGTGAAGCGAATTGTCGGCATTGGGAAGCTCACTCGCAATCAACGCCGCCGCCGTAATCCCTGGCCCAAGCAGCGATGTTTCAATCGTCTTCTTTAAGCTCCCAATCACCATCAGGGCGGCCATTGTCTCCCCAAGCGCACGCCCTAACCCCAGCATCATCCCCCCGACAATGCCCGCGCGGGCGTAGGAAAGAACGCCTTTCCAAATCATCTCCCACCGCGTGGCCCCCACAGCAAGCAAGGCCTCGCGTTGGTGGTTGGGCACGACGACCAACACATCCCGCGTGATGGCGGCGATGGTGGGGAGGATCATGATTGCCAAGATTACACCCGCTGCCAAAATACTGCGCCCCGCCGTCACTGGAACCGTTTCTGGATCGGCAAAGAGAGGGATATAAGTTCCCAAGCTCTTTGAAAGCGGCTCCGCAACAACATCGACAAAGAATGGGATGAACACAATCATCCCCCACATCCCATAAATCACGCTTGGGATGGCGGCAAGCAGCTCAACCAAGAACGATAACGGCATGCGCAGCTTCATCGGGCAGAGTTCTGAGAGAAAGACCCCGATAAAAATGCCCAATGGCCCCGCAATCAGCAAGGCTATCCCCGAGGAGACCAGCGTGCCGTAGATGATAGGCCACGCCCCATAGTTCTGCTTGACGGGATCCCACCCCTCTTGAAAGAGGAACGAGAAGCCAAATGCGTGGCGTGCTTCGCTTGACCCCGTCCAGACCACATACCCGATAGCGAAGATGAGAAAAATGAGCGTCAGCCCAAAAAAGAGGGTCATGAGCCAAAAAAGGTAGTCCCCGTGTTGGGTGCGCCGTTGGAATGTTTCCCACCAGTTGTTTGTTTTTACGTGAGGTGCCATATGTTCTTTTCTAAAAACAAGGGAACAAGTAAATCACATGAAAAAAACGGTACGAAACCAAAATTCTTCTCAAAACATCTACATAAAAGCGGACGAAAAGGGAGAGGATCATCCGAAGACATACCACTCCCTTTTCTCCAATGTCTCACCCCTTACAAAAGAGGATTCTTACGGCTGTTGGAAGACCGATTGCCCATTCACGGTCACCTGCGTGAGCTTTTGAATGGCCTTCTCGCGAACGGATTCAGGCAACGGTGCATAGCCAAGGTTCTTGGCCGCCTCATC
>CAZGLO010000036.1:0-36251 GCA_964526735.1 uncultured Chloroflexaceae bacterium
CGTCTCCGAGACAATAGGCGGTATGACAGCCACCCTGGAATTGAATGATAACATAGATTTCCGATTATTACAAGAAAGAAAAGAGAAGCGTGCCACCGCCCGCCGAGAGTTGCGGGCGGCAAACAAACGAACCGCGTAAGAGTCGGTGATCTTTAGTGATCTTTAGCGACCTATAGCGACCTACAGCGACCTATACAAGTCGGTAGTGAGCGAAGAAAGGTATCATATATGTGGGGAGCACATTGGGTATCTCGAATATCTCTTCGAGTTGTCTCACTCGTTGTCCTAATCGCGATGTTACTGGTGGTTGCCACGGCCTGCGAGGGAAGTGGGTCAGCTGAAAACCTCCCCCGTGGTGGACAGTTGCGGTGGAGCATTGATGGCGTCAACGAGATTGCGACCCTTGACCCTGCTCTCGCCGGAGAACAGCAATCTATCATGGCAATCAACCTGATTTATGCTGGGTTGGTGCGCCTTGATGACAATTTGGAGGTGCAACCCGACGGCGCAGAACGGTGGGATGTGAGCAAAGAGGGGAAGACTTACACATTTCATCTGCGCGACGGCTTGGCCTTTGCCGACGGCACGCCGGTCACGGCGGAAGATTTTGTCTACTCCCTGACACGGGCGCTCTCACCAGAAACCGGTGCATATAGCGCGCCATCGCAGTTTCGGCACATCGTGGGTGCGACAGAGCTTACCAACGGCACCACCGATGTGCTCTCAGGCGTACGGGCGGTGGATGAACGAACGCTTGAAATCAAGCTAGATGAGCCAATTGCCTACTTTCTTTCTCTCCTCACGCAAACCAACGCATTTGCCGTCCCCCGCTCGTTGATAGAAACCCACGGAGAGGCATGGATGGATCATGCCTATGGTACAGGCCCTTTCCGCCTAAAAGAGTGGCGGCATCGCGAAGGGTTGCTGCTTGAGGCCAACCCGAACTATTGGCGTGGGATGCCGGGAATAGACACCATTTGGATGCCGTTCCACCAGGATAGCAATGAGTCGTTGCGGGCCTACCTTGGAGGGGAACTCGATATTATGGGCAATCCGCAAGCAGGTATTCCGGCGTCGCGGGTGGCAGATGTGAAAGAATTGCCAGATTTCCGCACCTCGCCCGCGCTTGCTGTCCGCTATGTCGGGTTTAACAATAGACTCGCCCCTTTTGATAACGTTTATGTGCGCCAAGCGTTTGCGCGGGCGGCTGACCGGCTCTTGCTTGCTGAGCAGACGCTCGCAAGCACCGTTGAGCCGACTGACCGTATCTTGCCGCAAGGGCTGGCGGGGTCAAAATTCCCCGTTCAAGGCCAGACATTCGACCCTGATGATACACGGGCGGCGTTGCGATTGGCTGGATACCTCTCTGGCCAAGATCTCCCCCCCATCACCCTTACTTATGCAAACGAGGGTGATAACGAAGCTGTCGCCAGAGCACTGCAGAAGTTTTGGCGAGACACAATAGGCATTGACGTGACCCTGCAGGGGGTCGATCTTTCTACGTTTAGCAATCGCCTTGATGAGACCTACAACAACCCAGAGCGCGGACTACAGATGTATTTGAGCGTGTGGGGGGCAGATTATCCCGATCCGCACAACTTCCTCTCGCAACAACTCCGCACTGGCTCGCCAAACAACAATGGCCATTGGTCAAATGCTGAGTTCGATGCGTTGGTGGATAAGGCCGATAAGATGGGCGGGTTTGATCAGCGTGAAGAGCGATTGCGCCTCTACAACGAAGCTGAACAGATTGCGCTTACGGAGGTGGGGTGGATGCCGCTTTACAACCCCCGCATCAATGTGATGGTTCGTCCTGAAGTCCATGGACTTACCTTCACCCCCAAAGACCTTATTGCGTCCAACTGGACGAAAGTACGCATTGAGCAGGAAGAAGGCGGGGAGTAGTAGAAAGGAAGGACTACCACGTCACCTGTACGTGTCCCCAAGTATATGCGCAAGCGTTTTCTGTAGCCGCAACGAATGGAACAAAGTGGGAGCAGGCTCAAGCCACGGGGTCAATGCTCCCACCGCCACCGTCCGGCTTGCTTGGATACGACGGCGTTGCGCGAGGAGGGCAGGAAGCTCTTCCAGCGCGTCAAGCCGCCCCCGCACCACTGCCTGCTGATGTCGAAGCAACCCATACCCTATGGCAAGCAAATCATACTTCACGATGGCCGCGGCACAGGTCGAGAGGAGTGGTGTTGGCATGCACCGGATGATGACCCGTAGCCGGTTTCTCGCCAACAGCCGCTGCTTAAAACTCCCCCCACTGGCTGAATAGACGTGTCGTGCCCGCGCCGCAGGTGCAAGCATCGTTTTCCACCCCCGCAATTGCCCACGCCACGCAAAGTCTGCATCCTCAAGGTAGCAAAAGAACCGTTCTTCAAACAACCCCACATCGTCAAGGAACGACCGACGCAAAAGCGCAAACCCACCACTTATCCCAAACACTTCTATCGGGGCGGGAGGAAGGGTGTCTACCTGCTCACCAATACCGCGGTCAATCGCAATGCCATCGCGCCGCACGAGAATACCTGCCGACGCGACAAGAGAGGGGGCGCGGCTGAAGGTCATCACCCCGGCTACACCGCCAATGCTACTGCTGTTTGGCGTATGTTGGAGTGCATTCCACAGTGCATCAACCGCTCCCGGCTCAACCATCGCATCATCATTGCAGAGGAGGAGGTGTGAGTGGCGGGCCGCGCAAATACCTGCATTGGTGCCGCCCGCAAACCCGCGATTGACCGGCAACTGTACGACACGGATATCTGGCGCATAACGGGCTGCCCATGCCGCTGCATGGTCACGCGACCCATTGTCAACAAGAATAATCTCGTCATCTGGCTGTAGTTGGGCTTGAAGAGCAGCTATTGTGGCAGGCAGAAAACGAAGCGCATTCCACGTGGGGATAACAATCGAGAGCGGTGAGCGGGAGTATAGCATGGTGGGTGGGTGAGTGGCAAGAACGTGGGAAGGCTGTTTGAAGGCTGTTTAGATGTGGTGGGCCGCCCAGGATTCGAACCTGGAACCTGTCGGTTATGAGCCGATTGCTCTGCCATTGAGCTAGCGGCCCACCAAACGAACGAAGTACAAGGAGTCCGTGCGGATTATTATAGCCCGTGGGCGGCAAATGGTCAAGTAATGGTCAAGTAATGGTCAGGTAATGGTCAGGTAATGGTCACATTTTGTTCGTTACCCATGCACTCAAAGCCGCAAGTGCTTCACCAAGCGTCAGGGCAACGCGAAACAGCAAGCTGGCCACCACCGCCACCGGCATCGGATAAACAAGCACGAGGAGCGCGGTAAGTGCTGCCTCCCGCACTCCGAGGCCACTGGGGGTAAGGAAGCTTAAGTACCCCACCGCCCAAGCCAAACATGCGCTCCCAATGACAAAAGGCCAGTCAGATGCAGCAACTGGCGTCAGGCCAGAGAGCAATGCGCAAAGAGCCACCCCACTAAACAGGTTCGCCACGGCAAAAACAGTCAGCAGCCGCAGCATTTCACCAAATGTGTAGTTCCACGCCAGTTCCGGGCGGCGAAAACGATGTGCGCCCCAATGGAGAAGACGGCCCATTAGCTGAGGGTGGATGAATAGCAGGCCAAGCGGCAATAACCAACTCAATCCGAGCTGTGCCTCTGGGAGAACGCTCCAGAGTGGAAGCGTTCCCACAAACACAACCAATGCGCCGAGAATAGCCAACAGTTGTTCGATGGTTGAGCTGCTGACGATCTGTGTCTTGGTGACGTGCAGCCGTTCGGCAAATGCCATCCGCCCAACAATGTGCCAGATGTTTCCGGGTATGTAGCGGGTCATCATGGATAGAAGCCAGATCGTACTCGCCAAACCACGTGATACATGACGACTTGGCCCTGCTATCGTGTCAAGGAGAAGCGCCCAACTCCATGCCAGCCCTCGAAAATAGAGCATTCCGGCTATCAGGCTGGCGAGAAGGGCAAGTGGGGCAATATCCCAAGGATACTCGTACAACGCCTGCATTTGTTGTGCGAGCACCCACCCCCACGCCCCAATGACGACCACCGTCACCCCGATAGTTACCCAGCGTGACTTTAGGAATCGATGCGGCATAGCACCAGTGTCCATGGAAAACTCCGTTTCCATCTCACCACGTGGCAATATGGCTTGATGAATTGCAAAAATCCGCGGCTTGACCAGTGATTGACATGTTCAGGGTCATTGCCCCATGCTCGCATATTCTTCCCACGTAGGAAGTTGGCCCCCATAAAGAATGGCTCATGTGGCACACTCAGAAGCATCCATTCTCGGCCCACCCGACAAAGCTCTGCCATGCCCTCCGCCGGATCATCAAGGTGTTCCAGGACTTCCATGCAGAGGATCAAGTCAATCTGGTCATCATCAAAAGGCAGGCGAAAGATGCTCCCAGCGGTAAATGCATGGTGAGGATTAAGCTGTTGTGCGAGTGTAAGCGCATGAGGACGTAGATCGACACCAATCACCTGGATATTTTGGACATGGGCGTGTGAAAAGAGGTGTTGGATCGCAAACCCTTCCCCGCAACCCACGTCGAGCACGACTGCCGCCTGAACCGGCTCAAGCAATTTGCGCGCTGTCGCGTGAAATCGATCCAGCAACCAGCGGTGAAGCCCTCCACTCCGCGTATGTTTCTGAAGATTGCCACTGGTATCATTGGGTATCGGATTCATCGGATTCATCGGATCTAGCTGAGTTGGGGTGCTCATGATCATCTTCTCCCTGGGCATAAAGCAATGTTCGGATACTATATTCATACTCTCTTTTGGTAGAGTCGTTTCGCAGCATCTCGCCAATGAGGCCGGTAGAAATGAACTGGAGGCCGGTAATAATCAACAAGATCGACAAAATGAGCAACGGACGGTCGCCGATTGGCTCAGGACTAATAAACCATAGTACCGTGAGATACCCACCAAAGAGAACACCAAGCAATACAAACAGTGTTCCAATTGTCCCGAATAGCCTCATCGGACGGCGGAGGTAGGTCACGAGAAACAATACTTGCAAAAAGTCGAGATATCCGCTCAGCAGCCGCTTTGAGCCATATTTACTCTTCCCAAATTTCCGTGGGGCATGGTCTACCGGCACTTCAGTGACCCGAAAGCCCCGTTGAGATGCCAACACGGGGATAAAGCGGTGTTGATCGCCATAGAAATGGAAATCTTCAACCACCGCCCGCCGATATGCCTTGAAACCGCAGTTGAAGTCGTGCAGCTTGACTCCGGTCAATCGTGAGACCACGGCATTGAAAAATAGCGAGGGGAGGGTCTTGTCAATCGGGTCATTTCGCCGCTGCCGCCAAGCAGAAACAAGATCATACCCCGTGTCAAGCTTCTCCAAGAGCTTGAAGATATCAGAGGGATCTTCCTGCATATCTGCATCGATAGTGACAATGCGCTCTCCCAGGGCAAAGTGAAACCCTGCTTGCAATGCGGCGGTTTTGCCAAAGTTACGGCGGAATTGAATGACAACGACTCGGTCATCTTGCTGCTGAATATCGGCGCACGTTTGAAAACTCTGATCAGAGCTTCCATCATCAACAAAAATTAGCTCATAGTGATCCTTGAAGGGTGCCGATCCACCCGTCAAGACATCTGTTAGTCGCCGATATATGCGCTCAATATTGGGTTCTTCGTTGTACACCGGCACAATGACAGAGAGCGCCAACTGAGTCGCCTCAATATCATTGGATCTCCCCATAAGTGCGGAATATGGCTGAACGTCTCTAGGCATAATCTCATCCTTTGGATATTATAGGGCAATGACCAGCAGCACCCGCTCCCGCTCCGTTGAGTTGCGCGTATCACTGACGAGAATCGTAGCATGTAAACCCCTCATATTCCAAATCGGGTGAAGCTGCTATGATATTGAACGTAATGGGAGTATGACCTCTCAAATTGCATCCACTGTTGCATCCACTGTTATATTCGCTGTTGCATCTACTGTTATATCCGCCATTACATCCGCTAGTAGACCCTGCAGGGAGAAGGGAGATCCGAAAGAAAGAGTGGCATGCTTGAACTGCCTGTGGTAATATACAGGGAAAGCAAAGTGGCAGCAATTGTTTCGCGCACTTGGGAACCAAAATGACCTTTGCAGGTTTTTCAACCGATTCACTCCTGCGTCTCCCTACGGAATTTTTCACGGATGTCCTACCGGCGATTTCGTTGGCGAGCGAGGTGAAGGTAACGCTGCATGTTTTTTACCGTCTCAGCCAGCGCCGCGACCATCCACGGCGGCTATGTTGGGAGGATCTTCGCGATGACACATTGCTCCACCGAAGTCTGCAGGCGATCTCAAAGATTCGACCGGTCGCAGACTTGCTAGAGGAAGGGCTTGATGCTGCGCTTCAGCGGCACACCCTCTTGCATCTTCCTCTTTCTTCTGGGGGACACATCACAAACTGGTACCTCGTTCATACCGCATCGAACCGTGCATGGGTGGAGGATGTCCACAAGGGCCACATCACTGTGGGCCAAGTGGCTCCTCCTGTCGAAGAACGATCAACCCTGTTTCATCTGTATGAGCAGCATATTGGGCTCATTACACCTTTTATTCTCGAAGAGTTGCGCGACTTTGAGCAGACGTATCCGCATGCGTGGGTAGAGGATGCTATCCGCGAAGCTGTGCGGGCGAATGCTCGGTCGTTGCGGTACGTTCGTAAAGTGCTGGAAAGTTGGGCTTCCCATGGACGAAAAGATGCGTCGAGTGACCATGCAAGACAGCGGCCTATCGATATTGAAGAATGTGTCTCAGGGGCCTTCGGAGAGTTGTTCCGACTCGGAAGCGACACCGCCGACCTCTGAGGCCGGTTGTACGACTCTCGCCACGTCTTCGGCCCCGCCCGCCGCCGACGAAGAACCAGATGTCTGCCCGACATGCAATGGTATGGGCTATTATCTGTTGGATGTGCCAGTTGACGACCCCAACTTTGGCGTCCTGATGTCGTGTCCCTGTCTTCTCCGCAAGCGAGAACGACACACGGTTGAAGAGCAGTTTCGCATTAGTAACCTTGCCCTGTTTCAAAACAAAACCTTTGAGTCGTTTGATCCACAGGTGCCGGGGGTCTGGCGTGCCTATGCCCGCGCCCGGGAGTTTGCCGAACACCCCAAGGGGTGGCTCGTGATGTTTGGCAACTATGGCTGCGGCAAAACGCACTTGGCGGCGGCCATCGCCAATCGGGTCTTCTCAAAGCGGGGGTATGGGGTGATCCTCAGCAGTGTCCCCGACCTGCTCGACAACATCCGCCGTACCTTTGGCACCGAGGCGGAGTCTGACTACAACGACCGGTTTGAGATCATCCGCGAAGTACCGTTGCTTATCCTTGATGACCTTGGTACCGAGTATATCACCCCGTGGGCCAAAGAAAAGCTTTACCAAATCGTTGACCACAGATATAATGCACAATTACCAACGGTCGTCACGAGTAACCAGCAACCGTCTACCATTGAGCCGCGTATCTTTTCGCGTCTCTCAGATAGAGTCCTATCCGGGGAGATGCTGCTGATCGACGCGCGCGACTATCGGCAAGTGCCAGAAAGTCAGCGGCAGATATGGAGAAGGTCGGTTCCATCCTGAGTATCTCTAAACACAACCGCACGTATGCTCGGTTTGGGCACCTCACCACAATTCAAATCGCTTACTCGTTTACATATGGTGAGGTGTCCTTTCCAATCACCTATCCTGGGTAACACCATGCAGCTGCCATCAGTGGCATGGGGTGGTGGAAGTGCCACCAAACAATGATTTCTTGTGTGAGTGGAGACGACGCAGCTTTCTTTTCTTTTAGGGAACGGATCTTCTAGGGAACGGAAAGATTCCTGCGTTGCTGTTGCTATGAAAGAGCACGACCAACAACTTTTACAGAAAGCTATTCAGGCCTACAAACGACAAGACCAGGAGAGTGCTCGTCAATTTTTGCGCACAATCTTGCTCAACAACCCCAAACATGTCTCTGCTTGGCTTTGGATGAGTGCGGTGGTTGAGGGAATTGATAAGCAGCGCGAATGTCTGGAACGTGCGATTGAGATTGATTCGACCTGCGAGCCTGCACACAAAGGGCTTGAGATGTTGCGGCTCAAAGAGGCGGCAACCACGAAGCGCGAAACATCGGAAAAAAGCATTGAGCAGGTCGATGTAGGCCAACAACGCGCCCAACGCTTGGGAGATTACCTCGTTGAGCACAACATCATCACCCTTGAGCAATTGAACATTGCCCTGCGCGAGCAGCAGAATATGCAGCAAGGGCTTCAAGGCGTGCGCGTGCCGCTTGGCGATGTGCTGCTAAAATTGGGGTTTCTCAACCCCGCAGGGCTAGCCAACATATTGATCGTCCAGCAGCAGGATCGTATCAATGCGATGGGTATTGCCGAAGGACAGTCTCCAGAGTTTCTGGGCGAGTACCTGGTCACCAAGGGTATTATCACGCACGACCAGCTCAAAACTGTGCTTGCGGAACAGATGCGGCTGCGTCAAATCGGCAAAAAGATGCTGTTGGGCGAACTGCTTGTGCATGCGGGCTATATTTCTCCAGACAACTTAGAGCATGTGTTAGATCAACAACGTGCTGATGTCTTCCGTCGTTTTGCGTTTGATGAAAAAGATGAATAGAGCGAACGAACGAGTGCATATGCACGGGATTTGCAGGAAATTTGCCAAGGCTACAGTTGCCGCAGTTGCCGCAGTTCGAGGCGAGAAACGCCCACGGAAAGGACGATAGCTCGTGAGTGAGAATCCACACCCAGCCGCCGCTTCGCAGGGAGCGCGGGGTGACGTTCAACATTATCTATCGGTGTCTGACCTATCACACACCAAAACAAAACAGCTCCTCCAACTCGCGCATGACCTGAAGCAGGATATGAAGCAGAGCACGCCACCGCGTACGCTCTTGCAAGGGCAAACACTTGCGCTCGTCTTTGAGAAGCCATCGCTCCGCACGCGCGTCTCCTTCGAGGCAGGCATGGCACAGCTTGGCGGCAATGGCAATTATCTCTCTGCCAACGACATTGATATGGGAGGACGGGAAAGCGTGGCCGACGTTGCCCGCAATCTGAGCCGATGGGTGCAAGTCATCGCGGCGCGGGTTTTCCAACACTCGACAGTCGAAGAACTGGCCCGCTATGCGACGATCCCCGTTATCAATGCGCTCTCTGACGTGGAGCACCCATGTCAAGCGCTTGCCGATGTCATGACGATTATGGAGCACCGTCACGCGGTGGAAGGCGTGCAACTGGCCTACGTTGGCGATGGCAACAATGTATGCAACTCGCTTTTGTTGATAGGCGGATTGTTGGGGATGCATGTGCGGGTAGGGTGTCCCTTTGACTACCGCCCCGAACCCGCTATCGTTGAGCGGGCCAAGAAGCTTGCCACCCAACATGGCGGCTCAATCGTTGTCACGACCGACCCCGTTGAGGCGGTGACCGATGTTGATGCTATCTACACCGACGTATGGGCCTCAATGGGGCAAGAGCACGAGGCTGCCCGCCGACGGCCAGTCTTCCAGCCCTACCAGGTCAACACCACCTTGCTTTCACGCGCCAAGCCAGACGCGCTGGTGATGCACTGTCTGCCAGCGCACCGCGGAGAAGAAGTCACCGCCGATGTGATAGATGGCCCACACTCGGTTGTGTTCGACCAGGCGGAAAATCGGCTGCACGTGCAGAAAGCCTTGATTCTTACTCTCTTGGAGATGTCGCTTTAGCGGTGTGCTTTAGTTACTTAGAGATATCACGTTTCAATCGCTCTATACATCCTCGTTTGACTGTGCGGAAGTAGGCGAAATAGTGGACATTGTGGTGGACATTGTGGAAATAAAGGAACCTCACGCCAGCCGCTGCTGAGCAACTTGAAAGGGAACAGTGGATATGCCTGGAAACCGCGCAATTTACGACCGCGCAATGGAGCAAAGTAGAGAGGCTGCCCGCCAGCAGCGGTGGGAAGAGTCTTTTAAGAGCGCGGTTCGAGCTGTTCAAGAATTTCCTAACAATACTGATGCCCGGACGGCGGTCGCGATGGGGTTGTTTCATACCGAAAAGTATGAAAAGGCGCTGATAGTACTACAAGAATTGCACCAATCTGACCCAAACAACCCGTTTTTCCTTGAATATATCGCGCATACCTATGAAAAACAAGGAAACACCAACGCCGCAGTCGAAACGCATGAGCGATTGACGAAACTTCATCAGCAGCGCCACGCCACCTCACGCATGATAGGCTCTCTGCGAGAGATTTTGCGCTTGCGGCCCGATATGGATCAACACCGCAAGCAACTCGCATCGTTGCTCTATGAGTCGAAGTATTACCGCGATGCGGCGGCGGAATATCTGGCGCTTGCGCGCCGCTACCGCGACCGTGGAAACCTTGATGCGGCGGCAGAAAACACGGAATCGGCGTTGCAGCTCGACCCCAATAGCCGCGAAGCCAAAGAGATGCTTTCTGCGCTGCACGACGCGATGGCACGTAAAGCAGGAACCGTCCCAGAGGGTTCGGAAAAACCAAAGGCAGGTACGGCCTACCTTCGTCACGGCACCCGGACGCTCGGGACAGGTGGTCTGCGTTCGCAGCAGTTTGAGAGCGACAAAATTATCGATACCGCCCGCGAATATGAGAAAAACAAAGAGTTTGAGCGGGCCATAGAAGAATATGAGCGGGCATTTGAGAAAGGTACCACCCGCGGCGACGCTATTTATCAGCTTGGTGTCCTCTATCAAGAGCGCGGGCGGCACGAAGATGCCATTAGAGTATTGCCCAAAGCCGCGCTCGATCAGGAATATGCATTGTCGGCGCACTTTGCGCTTGGCGACTCCTACGAATCGCTTGGACAGCACTCCAAAGCTGCCGAAGAGTTTGAAAAGGCGATCCGGCTTGCGGACTTAGAGACGATTGGCAAGACAGAGTCGGAAGAGCTTATCAAGATGTATGAGCGGGCGGTCAGTATCTACCGCAAAATGGGAGATCTTGCCCGTTCAGCCGCGCTCTACTCAACCCTTGCGCAATTCCTTCAAAGCAAGCGGTGGGGGCGCACGATGGCGGCTGAGTTTCACAAGCGCGCCAAAGAGCTGACCGAAGAAAATATGCTGCAGAAGTTGAGTGGTTTCCAAACGGGAACCCTCACTCCACCGGCTCAGTCGATGCAACCTCCGCCCGAAGAGAAAGAGATCGAAAGCCGGACATGGGGCAAGATCCGCCCTATCACCGATTTCCTGCGCTCCGACGGCAAAATCGGCACAACCGGCGATCTGCAAGAAGTAGAGGAATCTCCGCCTGACCCGCTTGAAGGCATTGAAGATTTGGTCCCCCCCGATAAACCAGACTTCGTGCCAGTGACGGATCTCAATACCGATGGGTTGGACGAACTTACCAAACGGTGGGTGATTGCAAGTGGGCGCTACATTGAGCAAGAGTTGTTTGATGCTGCGATCGATGCTTGCCATGAAGTTATCCGCCTGAATATCAATTACCTGCCTATTCATTTGCGGATGGGCGAAATTTTAGAGCGGATGAACCGTGTCGAGGAAGCACAAGAGAAGTATGAGGTATTGATTGATACTTTCTTGGTGCAAGAAGAGCGCCAACAGGCGATTAATGTCTACTACCGCGCCATCGAAATCTCCAACGACAGGATGACATTGCGCTCCCACCTGGCTGAACTGCTCAATGAAGTTGGCAGATCGGAGGAGGGGGCCAAACAACTCCTGCAAGTTGCGCATGAACAGTTTCACAGTGGGCAGCAGAACCGTTCTCTTGAACAATACCGCCGGGCGCTGAGCTGGTCGCCCCAAGATGCCGACCTCCATTCGGCGTATGGCTTGGCGCTCTACAAGATGGAACGGTATGAGTCGGCGCTTGGCGAGTTTCACAAGGCGTTGGAGCTGGGGGGCGATGCGCCCACCAACTATGCCCGCATCAACATCACCTTGGCATCTATGCGCGAAGATGTGAATATGGTGTGGGAATCGCTTGCGTCGGTGTTGGAGCAGTGCAAAGACAACCCCAAAGTCAACAGCCTGATACAGTCAGAATATCGCGAATCTCTCTCTAGCGACGATGATAATGCATTGTTGCACTACATCTTGGGGATTGTACAGCAGTATAGTGCTCAACATACGTCGGCAATCTTTGAATTTGAGCAGGCAGAACTGATCCTCGAGACCGAAGGCGATGATATCCTCAGTCCGGTGCTGGTCAAGCAGGCGATGGCCGATAGCTACATTGCGCTGGAGCAGGCCGACCAAGCATTGGAGAAGCTTCAGGAAGGTGCGCAAGAGTCTGGGCAGGCGGCAAAAAATGGGAAGCAGAAGAACAAACACCCCTTTGCCCGCCCTCTCTCGCAGGGAGAGCTGGTACGACGGATGGCCGAGGCCTATGCAGCAAAAGGAGACCTGGAAGGGGCCGAACAAGCGCTTGTCCAGGCACAAAAGCACCTCCCCTACGACCGTTCTGTCTACACCAAGCTGTCTGACATCTATTTCCAGCAGGGGAAGCTCAGCGAAGCAGTCGCACAGCTTGATGAACTTGCGACCCACTACGAAAATCGCCAATATCTCGACTCGGCAATCGAGATTTTGCAGGATGGCCTCAAGCTTGCCCCGAACAACGTCAATATTGGGAGCCGATTGGCCAACCTGTACATCCGCCGTGGCTACCCCGATAAGGGGATAGAAGGGCTTGTCAAGGTTGCCGACCAACAACGCCGCACCGGCCAGCTCAAAGATGCGATTGCGAGCTTGCAAAAGGCGGCTGAAATCTTGTGGATGCAGGGCAAGCAAGATGAAGTGCTCGCGATCTATGATAAAATTATTCAGATCGCGCCCAATGACCTTGAGGCGCGGCAATGGATCGCCATTATGCACACGCTCGCCAACCGCAATAAAGAGGCGATTACCCAGAAGAAGGAAATTGTCCGTATCTTGGCAGAGCAGCGCGACTACGACAATGCCATCGCCGAGCTTCACCAAATCATCGGGCTAAATCAGCAAGATATCGAAGCACATTTTCTCTTGGGCGATATGCTCATGCGCCGTGGCGAGTATACGCAAGCCGTAAAACTCTATGCCCGTATGAGCAAGATGGAAAACATTGACGTAGATCGTGTGGAAGCGCTCCAGGCTGCTGCCAATCGGATGCTCCAACAGCAACAACAACAACACGAGTAGTAAGCGCAACGTTGATTCTCCCCTGCAACCACCCGCTCCTCCTGCATGCTCCCTGGCCGGAGAGCGTTGGGGCGAAGCGTGTTTGCCCATACACGTGTCACGGATATCTCCACTCCCTACGTTGCTTGATATCCTCACCCGGGTGGGAGAGAAGGCAAGGGAGCCTCTTGTTTCCTCCACTGCCGTTCAAACGGCGTGGCTTCCACCGCGCAAGAATCGGTGAATAGACAGATGGCGGGGACAATCTCGTTGGACTTGTTGGAAATGACGATATGCTCAATTTGACACGTTTGTGGGGGCGTTTAGACCCTTTTAATCACCCCGAAGTTCTCCTTGACATTATCTTTGTCGCGCTTATTTTTTTCTGGTTTCTTGAAGTCATCCAAGGGACACGCGCCGTGCGTGTTTTGCGTGGGGTGGGGTTTCTCTTTGTTATCTCGCTCATCTTAAGCCCCACGGTACAAAACCTCACGACGCTCAACTGGCTCCTCCGCAACGCCATCCAACCTGCGCTTGTCGTCGCTATCCCGATTCTGTTTCAGCCGGAGCTTCGCCGGGCGCTTGAGAAGCTTGGCCACACCAGCAGCCTCTTTAGCAGCCCGTTTAGCTCGAACTCCCGCGCTGATCTACTCGAAACCGTCACGGGCGTGACCCGCGCTGCATCGCAACTCTCGAAACAGAGCATTGGCGCACTGATGGTCATAGAGCGCAGCACCCGCTTGCAGGAGTATGCCGACCGTGGGGTTATTCTCGATTCACGGCTTGCGGTGCCGCTGCTACTGAATATCTTCTACCCCAACTCTCCCCTGCACGATATGGCCGTCATCATTCGCAATAACCGTATCCTGGCGGCGAACGTGGTCTTGCCACTGAGCGAGGACGTTGTTGGCCAACGGCGCTATGGTACCCGTCACCGTGCTGCCAAAGGGATGAGCGAACAAAGCGATGCGGTTATTGTGGTGGTTTCAGAGGAAACAGGAGCCATTAGCATCGTCCACGATGGCCGGATGGTCAGCCACTTGAACGAGGAACGATTGCGGATATTGCTAGCAGAGTTGCTCAACGTCCCCGTGGAGGAACTCTAAGTGAATTGGTTGCGGACATCTGGCTCTCGGCTGCTCTTTGCCATCGCGCTCAGCTTTGCGATGTGGGTGTATGTGACGTATACCGAAAACCCCGACCGCAGTGCGTCGTTTGACGGCTTGCCGGTGACAGTACGCAACCTTGCCCCCGACCTTGTCATCGTAGATCAGAATGGCGCGCCACGGCCTGATCAGAAGAGCTTTTCGCAGGTCAATGTGACGGTCAAGACCGATAAATCCACGCTCAGCACGCTCAGCCAACGCTATCTAAGCCCCTTCATCGATTTAGAGGGGATCGATACACCGGGCGACCACGCAGTGAAAGTGCAGGTAGAGCTTGCCGACGATGATATTCGGGTGAGTGATTTCTCGCTCATCGAAACGGAGCCTGAATTTCTCTCTGTCCGCTTTGAGAAGTGGATCACTGCAACTGTTCCCCTCACCATCGATGTGCAAGGCAATCTCCCCTTCAGCTTTGAGCGTGGCGACCCACAAGTAACCTTCAATGGCGAAGCTATCTCTAAGGTAGATGTGGAAGGCCCCGAAAATCGTGTAGGTCAAGTGGCCAGTGCACGCGCCACCGCCAATATCGAACAACTCCGCGCCAACTACGTGTCATCGCTGCAGTTGACAGCCCTTGACAAGAATAACCAAGAAGTGTCGGGAATCAACCTTTCACCGTCAGTGGTGCGGGTTTACATCCCCATACGCTCTGTTGTGGGGCTGAAACGGGTGCCGGTATTGGGCAACATAGAGGGTTCGCCTGCCCCCGGCTATGTTGTGACCGACATCCGCAGCGACCCGCAGTTGGTGAGCGTATCGGGTAGCTCTGGTCGGCTGGATGAGATAGACCGCATTGAAACCACACCCATCTCTATCAATGGCAGGACGGGGGTGTTTACTGAACGGGTGGCGCTTGTCTTCCCGCCTGGCGTCTCGCGCCATTTCAGCGAGGAATCGCACGTAGAGATAACAGTCACCATAGAGCCACTGGCACATACCTTCCAAGTCGTCCTGCCCTTCACCATCGACGTGGTTGGCATACCGTCGGGGTGGATAGCCTCTCTCAATCCACGCTTCGTTCAAGTGCCGATAGCTGGCCCGGAAGAAATGTTATCACAAATCACCCCATCGCAGCTCTTTGCAACCATCGATATGAGCGGGGAAACACCCGGTGTCTATACCCGCGTCCCGAATATTTCCCTCCCGGAAGGGTTTCAGTTGGCGGGTGATATTCCATCGGTCGAGGTGACTATCAGTGCTCCGGCGACTGCCACGCCCCAACCAACACCCCAACCGCCAACAGCCACCCCGTCGCCAGAAAACACTCCGACAGAAGAGATTCGTTTGCCGCCGACCCTTTCGCCGGTGCCGAGTGATACGCCGTCTCGTGAGCCGCCAACGCCTACCAATTCGGCAGAGCCACTCAATCCTCCCACTGCTGTCGTGGAGCCGACAATACCAACTGAAGAACCAACTGCGCCACCTACCGTTGGGGAGGAGGAAACCCCTATCGTAGATCCTGACCCAATAGTATCGCCAACACCAGAGCAAATACCATCTCCCCCCCTCCCCGTGCCAGAACCAGATGAGAGCACAGAAGAACCTGATGAGAGCACAGAAGAACCTGATGAGAGCACAGAAGAACCTGATGACGACCCAGGCAGAGAAGAAGTCCCCCCGCTGCCAGAGCAAACAACCGTCATCGTCCCTGACCCATCGGCTGAAAGCGGCGTGGAGCCGGATGAACCAACACGAGTTCTTATCCCACCAACAACCGCCATTCCTCCCGTCACTCCAGAAACGATCTTGGGCGATGAGTAGGGGGAAAAGCAAGGGGCCGTGGCAAGAGAAATGATAATACAACATTTGCAATCCCAAAGAGTGTCAGCTATAATCAACGATAATAAAGAATCTCAAGCCCATATGCACCAAGGATGTTTGCCTTGGCAAAGGAAGAGGCAATTGCGGCACGAGAATTATCTCTGCTTGAGATGGGTTTGCTACTCATAAACATGAGAAAATTGGGATGTCGAAAGACGTTTTAAGAGCAAGACCCGTCGCAAGCCACCGGAGATGTTGCCATGATGCGCACCGTGTGATATGCTGATACGTGTCATTATCACAGCTATGCGCGCGATATGCAAGCATACGCAACGATCATGTGCAACAATCTCACCCAACGCTGCGATACCCAGGTAGCCACATCCTTGGTGGTTTTGCGGCTTCGCAGCACGGGTTATTACCCCAACACCCCCTTCCTGCTACGGGTAGGGAACTAATCACGAACAGGAGCAAAACACACGCACAATGTCAACAGAGAAAAAACGATCTGATGTAGCAGTCTTTATCGACTTTGAGAATGTCTATGTCAGTGTGCGTGAGAAACTCGACGAAAGTCCGAACTTTGAATCGATTATGGAGTATTGTAACGATCTTGGCCGGGTCGTGATGTCACGTGCCTACGCCGACTGGTATCGTTACCCCCGTATCACCAGCGCACTTTATGCCAATGGCATCGAGCCGATGTATGTGCCGACCTATTACTACGACAAGGAAATGGGCCGCACCGGCCGGGCAATCAAAAACAGTGTTGACATGAATCTCTGCATTGATGCCATGAAAACACTCTTTATGCACGGGAACATCGACAAGTTTGTGCTCTCAACCGGCGACCGAGACTTCATTCCATTGGTCAATACCATTCGCCAGCAAGGGAAAGAAGTGATCATTATCGGTATCGGTGGAGCCGCGTCGGCCCATTTGGCGCAAAGTGCAGATGATTTTGTCTTCTATGAGCAACTCGCTGGCAAATCTACTCCCACCCCCTCACGTCGGTCGAAAACAACCAAGGCGACAGCAACCGCTGCCCCGTCCAACAACCAAACCCAATCAAAGACCGACCAGCCAGCCGAACCAGACATCTACGATACGCTTATTGAGGCTATTCACCTCGTTCGTGAGCGTGGATACCTCTCTACCTTGGGGTCACTCAAGCTCGTTATGAAAGAGCTGATGGGTGGCGATTTCAAGGAAAATCGGTATAAAGATGTAAAGGGTCGCCCGTTCAGTAAATTTAAGGACTTTGTACTTGACGCTGAACAGCGTGGCAAAGTGCAGATTTACACCAACGGCACGGTGAGTGAAGTCTTTTTGCCTGGCGAAGATGCAAAAAAACTTTCCCAGTTCGGCGATTTTCAAGAAGACACATCCGCGAGTGGTACAAACCTACCCCAGACATCCGTTTCAGAGTCTGCAAACGGTACTCACGAGCACGCACCATCATCTTCTCCATCTTCCACGAGTTCGTCTAGTTCTTCAAACCGAAGTAAACGACGCAAACGCACCAAACCGCGGCAAGATCCGCAATCGGAAGCTGGTGAAGTGTCCACTCGTTCCTCTTATTCTTCTTCTCAGGAGAAGAAAACCAAAGAGAGTGAACCTCAACAACCGGAGAAGTCTCCCACACGGAAGAAATCAACCACAGATGAGGCTGTTGATAAGACTGCAGATGCAGCAGAGGTTTCATCTGACGTAGTGGCAGACGAATCGAACGAACCTGCTTCTCATGATGCAAAGGCATTATGGCAAAACGACCAGCAGGATGACCAGCAGGATGACCGGCAGGACGACCGGCAGGATGACCAGGAAACCCAAGAAGCAGCCGTAGACAGTGCTGAAACAGCTTCTGCTGATGGAGAGGAAGCATTACAAACATCCCGGGTTCACACCGTCAATGGCTTGGACACGTCAGACGACGAAGAGGCCGGAGAACAAGCAGATTTCCCCTTCTTGCAGAATGATGGTGGATTGCTCTTCAATGTGGGGGAAGCATTGATGCTTGGGCAAATGCTTGGGTTCCACGAAAGCAGGAAAACAACGCCGGTTACGGTAGAATTTGCGGAAGAGTCACAATCAACTCCCGCGCCCCAAACGGCGGAGCCTGCCGTGGCCAAAGAATCATCATCCGTTCCTTCGGGCGACCAAGAGGAACAAGCGGCAGAACAGCCCACAACCGATTCCTCCAGCGACGATTCAGAAGCTCCCACTCCCAAAGGGGAGGATGCTGCGACTCAAGAACCCTCGCAAGAGGAGCCTGCTGAAGAAATCGCAGAAGAGGATAAGTTCACCTTCACCGAAGAGGAATGGCAAGCATTCCGCACCATGATGCAACAGTTCACGAAGCCGGTTTCGTTCGCGCATATCTTTGATTCCCTCCGCGACCTGCGGAAAAAACACATCCTAAAGCGCACCAACGAACAACTTCGTAGCCTCGTGAAGCAAGCGATCAACAACGGAACCCTCGAACGGAGTGGTAGAGGAAAACGAGTCTACTACACGCTCCATAGCGAGGATCGTGTGAATAACCAAGGCCAAGATAGTCAAGAGCCTCACGCTCATCAAGAGGGGCAACCGGATACATCGGATTCAGAGGAATCAACCACTGAATCCGCCTAACCCGTGCATGACAGCGATAAAGATTTGTGGTCTTTCGACCGTAGAAGATGCGCTCGCAACAGCGCACGCAGGTGCTGACTTGATCGGGGTCGTCTTCGCCAAGAGTCGGCGACAGATTACCCCCGATCAAGCGGCGGTCATCGTTGATGCACTGCGCCAGGATGAGCGCGGGCGGCGGGTGCAGGTGGTGGGGCTGTTTGTCAACGAAACGCCCACCACCGTCAACACCATTGCAGAGGCATGTGGCTGCGACTATGTCCAGCTAAGCGGCGATGAAACGCCCGCCTCCGTCATCGGCATTGGCTATCCTGTGGTAAAATCACTTCGGCTTGATGGTTCACCCGCCGAAAAGGAATGGCTTGCGCTTGCCGCCAAAGCACAAACCACCACTGATGGGGTTGTTCATCTTTCGCCAATTTCGCCAATTTCGCCAACAGAAACCCTCACATTCGCCCCTTGCCCGCTCATCATCGATGCGCATGTGCCAGGGGCATATGGCGGGACAGGGACATTGGCAGACTGGGAGAAAGCTGCAGCCTATGCCCAATCTCACCGGCTGATGCTGGCGGGAGGGCTAAACCCATCGAATGTCGCAGAGGCGATTGCGCAGGTTGCCCCGTGGGGGGTGGATGTCAGTAGCGGGGTGGAGCAGGGCGGTAAGAAGGATAAAACGTTGATTGAGCGCTTTATCCGAGCCGTCAAGCAATGCCTGTAACAGTGTCCATTTACGGCTCGGATCGAGCCGTCAGGACAGAACGTGCGCCGATGGGCGGAGCGTGTCCTGAGAAGCTGTCTGCTTTCGCTGACAGAGTGATCACAACAGAAATACGTCTACATACGTTGGTCATATTCAAACAGAATTATGATTCAGAACTATCAGAAACATAAGGAGGATATGTGAAAAAGCTTGGTCGTCTTTTCGGTATGGTTATGGCAGTCGGCGTCGTGGTCGTGATTATCCGCGCGATCCGCCAATATCAGCAGGACAGCGCTCTGGATATGACGCCCGGTAGCAGCTCAAACGGCGGTCGTTCCGGTGGCGGCAAAGGGCGCAGTATTAGTCCCGAATTGATTGACATTTTGGCCGACCCCGAAGACAAAGGGAAGGTTGAGTTGGTCGTGATGGATGGCAAAGAGTGGCTCGTCAACCGCCGCAACGGCAACCGCTACCCCGTCGAAGATGGCATCCCGATTATGCTTGTCGAAGAAGGGCAAAAATATCGAGACGAGAGCTTGATCCAGACAGAAGAATAAAGAATATCTATGACCCTTGCACCCTTCGTGTACCATCATGTGTGAGGGTGCTTCTTGTTTGGCCTTGTCCTATTTCTGAAGCCGGAAACAGAACAAGGTCAATATTTTTGGAAAAATCTGAAAATCATCTGTAACATTCTCGGGGGAGGCGTCGTTACATGGGGTGATATCACAAGAGTGCTCATTCGCATTGGCTTTGGTATCCCCCAGGAAGGCTGGCATACGTCCGGCCTATGACAAACGAGAGTAATTACGTTCGCAATGAGAGATTACATTGCTTAGGAGTAGTCAACAATGAAAGCAAGAATATTCAATCCATTTTTGGCCGCAGTAGCAACAACCATGATGTTGCTGGCTGCTATGGTCGTCTGGAACAGTACGCGCGTTGAGGCAGCGCCTGCGTACGACCTCGATTCGTCCGCCGCCGTGGCGCAAGACGTTATATCGGTGACTGCCGAACCAACAACGACAATTCATCTCAGCAGCAAGATGATGATGGGGTATTTTGGTACTCCGTTCGAGTGGGATATCACCGTTGTGCCCACTCCAACTACCAAGTACTCGGTGGTTGTGGATTATGGGTATAAGAAGGGATCCCCGGTTGATGCTGAAGCTGGCACCTCAAAGCTGAAGAAGACCCACACCTATAAGTACCCAGGCGAATATGCAACCAAAGCCTGTGTGTATGTCGGTGGCGACAAAATTGCTACCTCCAACATGCACACCATCACCATCAACCCGCACCTGAAGCTTATGGCTGAAGAGCCTGTCGTGAAGCTTGGCGAGCCGGTCACGGTGACGGCAGAGGTGGATCCCGCCGCCAAAGGGGAAAACAATGAAGTCATGATGTTCCGGTTTGAGGAGGAGGGGGACTATCACGGAAAACCCATCAGCGGCACCAAAGTCATGACCAGCTACCTCTACAAGAAGCCGGGCACCTACACCATCACCGCCAAGTATGAGGCCAAGGCATACGCTGACACCAAGGCCGAGGTCACAACGACGGTGAAGGTTGAGAAGATCATGATCGAGAGCTTGATGGTGAATGGGGAAGATAAGGTTACGGTCAAGGAGGGCGAAAACGTCACCTTCGAGGCTATGACCGACGCCCCGCTGCAACCGGCAATGGTTAACTTCAAGAAGGGTGAAGAGACGATTGGAAGTGCCAAGCTTGAGGGCGACAAAGCAACGTTCAATGTGAGCGCGACCATGGAACTCTCCGGCTACATCCACGCGGAGCTCACCTCCGATGTGTACGGTGCAATTATCGACTCCTCCCATCCGGTGACCGTGACGGTTGAAGCTGATCCGCTTCCCAACGCCATTACCGTGTCAGCCAACCCAGCCGAGGTTGTGGCAGACGGCACCAGCGTGTCGACCGTCACGGCTCAGCTCATGAAGGATGGCAGCGAGTGGATGCCTACCGAAGACCAGACCGCCAACGTCAAGTTTGAGACTTCGATGGGTATGCTTTCCGCGAGCAGTGTGAAGGCTAATGCGGAAGGCCAAGCGATGGTTACCCTCACCTCAGAGATGACTGGCACAGCGACTGTCACCGCAACCCTGGCGGATAAATCGGCTGTCGCTGACTCAACCACCGTCAATTTCACAGAAGCCGAAGAAGAAGGTGTTGAGGTTGGCGAAAATGGTGGTACGGTTCCACCCGAAGACGAAGGCGGGCCGACCGCTGAAATTCCAGAGGGTGCCGTGGGAGAGAAAGTCCGCATTCGCATCATGCCAGATCCGGCCTGCGAGTCCGGCAACCTCCCTGACAAGTTCAAGATGCTCGGTGGTTGCTACATCATCAAGGTCTACAAGAACAACGCGCACCAACCAGACTTCAAGTTCCTGAAGAAGATCAAGATCAAGGGCAAGGCCAACCTGGGCGCAACCGTGGCAGCCACGGGAACGGTTATCCAATCAACGCTGACCTACGCCCAGTACGACTCAACCCGCAGTACTTGGGATGAGCTGCCACAGGCGAGCGACCCCACCTGCACCGGCGATGAGTGCACCGTCGAGGCACAGACCGATATGACCAATCGCTCGTTGGCCACGGTCGGCGCGACGAACATCGAACTCTTCCTGCCAATCGTGCCGCAATAGGAAACACACCTAGCGCCATTCCTCTACGTTGAGGAGTGAGCATGTCCGACGCCTCCAAGACCAAGAAGCCCGCCTCTACCGACAGCCGGTGTGAGGCGGGTTTTCTTATGCGGTAGAGCGGGGAGAGGGAGGTTATTCGGCGGCGGCGGGAGGTTCGGCTACCGCACCCTGCCCCGCCACGAGCCACACAATCGCCCCTCCTGAGAGCAGCCCGTAAGCAATTCCAACGACCGCCCCAACTACTCCCCCGTTGACGGCCCAATTGTTCCACGCAGCAGACAGCGAAAGGAGATAGCTATCGACGACTATCTGCCCAATGATGAGGGCGATAGCAAAACTTCCGCCTGTCGTCAAGACCCACCACCCTGCTCTTGCGGTCATACGGCGCAGCACAAGCCACTGTGCCCCGCCAACAACAAGCCCAAGCAGAAACCACGTTGCCAATGCAACGAGGATACCATTCCCAATGTCGGCGATGGCGTAGGGGGTGATATCGGCGAGGAAGCGCGATACAAACACCCACCCCGCCCCCGCCACGAGCCATCCTGCCGCGGTTGCGGGGAGCCACCATAGCCACCATCCGGCGGGTGAGATATGACGCCGCAAGAGAAGCCACTGCCCAATACCCACCCCAATACCGCCTGTGACCCCAACGATGGCCCAGAAGACGGTCGTGAACGTTGTCTTGCCAATGAAGCTCCCAATCGCATTGGAGAGCGCAATGACGTAGGAACCCCCGATCATCCAGGCGACCGTTAGGCCAATGGCCGTCGCGGCTGCCCAGAACAGTATCAATCTCCAATTCCACGAGTTTTGCCGATTTTGCCGATCATCATCATGAGTGTGTTGCTGTTCCATAGAAAAAGGTCGTTTTTCCTTCCAAACTCTCAATTGCTGCTTGACGGTTGTGCCAGCTCATGGTACCATAGAGCGCGTGGTGCTCAGTTTGTGCCAGAATGTGCCGGGGTAGCTCAGTGGTTTAGAGCGAACGACTCATAATCGTTAGGTCGAGGGTTCGATCCCCTCCCTCGGCACCAACAGAGAATAAGAGAATAAAGATTGTCTACCCGTTGTCCCAGGAAACGATATACAAGAGGCGGCGGGGTTTTGTCTTTTTAGCGATATTCTTCATTCTTTGATTGATGTACTGGCATACTGGCATACTTGAATACTGATGTACCAGTTGAAAGTAGCTAGTGGTTACAACGAAGAGCACCCCTATCACGAGGTCTCTAAGGTGCTGTTCGTGGTGGCCTAAAGGCTGCATCTGTGTTTATCTCTTTCTGGTGGGGCATTCTACATACCCTTTTTCGCCGTTTTCGTGGCATATCCCCCCGTGCTGCGTTGATAGGCCTGTGGTTATTGGTTGGAATTGGGATTGGGTGGACAGCCCACGCTATCATCACCCCTTCCGCCCATATCAATGCCACATCAATCTACCACGCTGACGCACTCGCAGGCATCGCCCCTTCTGCATACACCCACTCTTCTCCCGAGCGTCAACCTGATCAATACCATATCGGGGCATGGAAGCCTTCCGCGGGCCTGCCAAGACCTTTAAAGACGGTCATCTTGACAACCACACTCTCTCCGCTCAGCCGCCCAACCATCACCCTAACCCCGACAGCCACAGCCACGCCACCACCAACCGCTACCCCAACCATGACCCCAACCGCGACACCACTCCCCACGGCTACCCCGCTGCCACCTGTGGACATTGCGGGCTATCGAATGCACGTCATTCAGCCGGGGCAGACGGTTGAGATGATTGCACAAGCGGGAGGTAGCGAAAGTTGGCTGATACGCAAATATAACCGTTGGCAAGGCGAGCCGCACAATAATTGCCCCATGATCGTCCCCCGCTTGCAGGGGCGAGAAGATCACCTCGGCCAGTCGCCGGTGATGCTGCGCCGTGGGTGTACGCAAGAGCCGTGGGTGGCGATGACATTCGACGATTGCCCCGATCTCAATGGCACAACTACGACCCGCATCCTCGACACCCTGCGCCAACGAGGCGTGCAGGCAACATTTTTCGTGATAGGCTCGTGGATGCAGAAACACCCGGAGCTGGTGCAGCAGATGGTCGCTGATGGCCACGAGATAGCAAATCATTCTTACTCCCACCCTTTCTTTACCTCGCTTGCCCCCAACCAGATGGCTGCACAGATTGCCGAAACCGAGCGTATCTTGTTTGAGATTGCAGGGGTGCCGATGCAGCCCTATTTTCGCCCGCCCTACGGCGATTACAACTGGCAGGTGATGCAGGTGTCGGTCGATCAGGGGTATCTGCCGGTGTTCTGGACGGTCGATAGCCAGGATGCTATTCCGCCCCGCAAAACCTCCGAATTCCTCGTCCATTCATTGACCAACTCGCTCCCGCCCGACCAAATGCATGGCGCAATTCTCTTGAGCCACTGCACCAGCACATCTACAGCAGATGCACTTCCCGTCGTCTTAGATCGCTTTGCGCAGATGGGGTTGCAGGTACGTCGTTTGAGTGAGGTCTTTCAATGAATCTTCTTTTTTCCCTCGGGATATCTTCGGGATAGTCTGCTCCCACAGTTTGATAACTGTTTTCTTTGTGAGAGATGCAACAAATTGCCAACATCGTGTGGCATTTTTTATTTCCAGCGTATTATAGGGTACACTAGAATATATCGTATCGATATTAGATCGCAAATTCGGAGAGGTGAGGAATGTTTGTAGCAAACCCTGCGTGGAGGAAGGAACAACAATAACACCCACAGCATACCCTACCCACGCTTGACTATACAAGAGGGGTAACCAAGAATGACAGCAAGCTATGAGGCCTTACAAGAAGAAAACAGCACGTTGCGGCAGTACGTGAGCAATTTAGAGAGCCAACTCAAACTCCTGCAAACACAGGAGAACGAGCAGGGGAGAAGCTCCTCCAACTCGTCCGGTTTATTTCGCCATGCTTCTGACCACAACAGTTCATACCTCTTTTCCAATACTCAGCATGACACTGCTGAACATGGTATCCCCTACCAAGCCCTCTTCGAAGCGCTCCCCACTGCGCTCATCCTCTATGACGTGCATGGAGAGTGCATCGCGATGAACGAGGCTGCCGCCACCCTCCTCAATATCCCAAAAGATGAGTTTGTGGGGGTGTACAACGTGTGCCGCGACCAGGAGGCACAGAACAAAGGGTATACCGCGGCGTTTCGCCACGCCCGCGATGGATCTCCCGTCACTATGGAGCAGACCTCGTTTGATATGACAAAGACGGGGCTGAAAGGGACAAAAGGGCTAAAAGACAGCCGAGTTCTTTGGCTAGAAACAACTTTCCTGCCGATTTATGGTGATTACGATGCGTATAACACGCAAAATACTCAATATGCTCAAGATATACCGCAATTTGTGCTTGAAATCGATATTGAGGTAACCAATCAGCGAGAGATCGAGCGCGATCTCCGTTCCTTCTACGCCCTGGCAGAGCATGCTCCCGACGGTATTTGCATTGCTTCGGTGGATGGTACACTACTCTATACCAACCCGTCGCTGCGCCGTATGCTCAATTACACGACTTTTCCTCCAGAAACTGCGTTTTTCGACATTCACGACGAGCCGCAAGACAAAATGAATGAGTGTATTGAGCAAGCTATCACGAAAGGATCGTGGTCAGGCCCGCTCACCTACCGCCATCAAGACGGAAATCGGTTTGAGGGGCAGCTTTCGTTGGTGCATATCCCCAAGGAAAATGGGTCACACTGTTGTATCGCGGCGATCATCCGCAATCTGACACACGAACAACAGCAATTGCAAGAGCAACTCCGGCAAAATCAGCGGTTGCTCGAAGAGATATTGAGCCATTCGCAAGCGGCTATCTTCATCAAAGACCGTTCCTTCCGTATGTTACTCCTCAATGAGCATTGTGCAGAGGTATTGGGGAAGCCTCGAAAAGAGATCGAAAAGCACCGTGAGGACGACATCTTTCCGAAGGAATGTACGCAACGATGGCGATATCACGATGAGTTTGTGTTTGCCACGGGTAAGGCGATCACCGTTGAGGAAATCATCCCCTATCAAGGGACTGATCATACCTTTCTCGTGGTAAAATTTCCTCTTTACAATGAGGAGGGGGAGGTTTATGCCGTTGGCGGGGTGGCGAGCGATATCACCGAGCGCAAACAGATGGAAGAGGCGTTGCGGCGCTCGGAACAACGGTTTGCCAAGGTATTCCATGCCAGCCCCATCCCCATTTGCGTGACGCGGGTGAAAGATGGCCACATTCTTGATGTCAATCAAGGGTTCCTCTCCTTTATAGGATCAAAGCGGGAAGAGATCGTTGGGAAGACGACGGTCGAGCTTGGCATCTGGAATCGCGCCTCCCACTCGCGGGATGTGGTTGTCTCGCTGTTGGAGCAACATCAGACTATCCGCGCGCTGCAAGATGAATTTCATTTGCCATCTGGGAAACATCGTGATGTGTTGGTGTGGATGGAGCTTATCACGCTTGAGAACGAAACGTGCATCCTGACCATGATCCACGATGTCACGGAACAGCAGCGCATCCAAGCGGCCCTAAACCACCGTCTCCAAGTGGAGCAGACGCTTGCCGAAATCACCACGTGGTTTATGCAGGCGCGCTACTTTGGCGATGTCGTCAACCAGACCCTTGCAGAGGTAGGACAGTTGTGCGGGGCGGATCGGGCATTTATTTTCTTCCTGTGCGAAGACGATACCCGTATGACGAATACGTACGAGTGGTGTGCAGAGGGGGTCAAGCCGCAGATGCACCTCCTGCAAAATATCACGACCAATGTTTTCCCGTGGTGGCGCGAGATGCGGGCCGGAAAGATGGTCGAGGTGGAAGATACCGCGACGCTCGCCTCCTTTATGCAATCAACGCGGGTGTTCTTTGAGCAGCAGCATACCAAATCATTTATCCTCTTCCCCATCCACGCGGGCTACCGGCTGGTGGGGATTGTTGGGTTTGCCAACACCACGGTGATGGGGCCTTGGCCGGAGGAGAACATCCGCGTCTTGAAAGTCGTCTCGCACATCATTGGAGAGGCATTTTTCCGGCGCGAGGCGGAAGAGACCTTGCGGATCAACGAAGAGCGTTACCGTCGTTTGGTTGAGACTTCCCCCGACTCCATCGGGCTGAAGGATCTTGATGGCACCTATGTTGTGTGCAACCAACGTACGGCTGAGATGCTTGGCTACGACCATCCTGATGACCTGGTGGGTCAAAATATCTTTGATTTCATCGCCCCTGAACACCGCGACATCGCCCGACAAGCAATTCTTACCACCCTCAAACGTGGTAGTACCCGCAACCATCGGTATGAGCTGGTGCGCCAAGATGATGGCGGGCGGATCATGGTAGAAGTCAATACATCGGTCATCCGCGACGCGCAGGGCAACCCAAGCTCATTCATCAGCATTATGCGCGATATCAGCGAGCGGGTGCGGTATGAGCGCGAGCGCGAAGCGTTGGTGACGGTTGCCGCGGCCCTGCGCTCCGCCTCGTCCCGCTCGGAGATGGTGCCGATTTTGCTTGACCAGATAGACTCGCTGCTTACCCCGGATGGCGTGGCGCTCTTTATTCAGGAAAAGCAGCAACAGGATATCGTGCTTGAGCGCGGCTATGGGGTATGGGCATCGTTGACGGGGAGCATGTTCTTGGCTGAGAAGGGGATTATCGGACATGTGTTGACGCGCGGGGAGCCGTTCCTCACCAACGACGTCCATGATCCCTTCCTGATTGAGCAGCCGGAGCTTTTTCGCTTCCTGCGCGCGGCGGCGTGTGTGCCCATGATGACGCGCGACCAAAGTGTGGGCGTGTTGCTGATTGGCGGGCAATATACCATCACCCACGAAGATATGCGCCTCTTGAACGCAATCGCCGATATGGCATCGAGCGCCCTCCACCGTACCATGCTCCATGAACAGACCGAACAGCGCTTGCAGCAGGTGCAGGCGTTGCGCGCGGTCGATCAAGCTATCACGGCAAGCAACTTCGATATCAATTTCACCCTGACCGTGCTTCTTGATCAGGTGATTTCCGAGCTGCGCGCTGACGCTGCCGATGTGCTGCTATTCAACTCGGTGACACTTGAACTAGAGTATACAGCCGGACGGGGGTTCCGCTCACAAGCCATCAAACGCACCCGCGTCCGCCCGGGAGAGGGGTGTGCGGGGCAGGTGGCGATGGAACGCCAATTTGTCAGCATTGAAGATATCCATAGCTGCCAAGGGTTTTGTACGCGCTCTTCTGTCGTCTTAGAGGACGGCTTTCGGAGTTACTACGGTGTGCCTTTGATTGCCCGCGGCCAACTGAAGGGCGTGTTGGAGGTCTTTTGCCACCGTCCTACCTCGCTCGACCAAGAGTGGATCGACTTCTTCCACGCGATGGCGGGACAAGCGGCGATTGCGATTGACAATGCGGAACTGATTGCCCATCTGCAGCGCTCAAACGACGAGCTTATCCTCTCCTACGACGCGACGATTGAGGGGTGGGCGCGGGCGCTTGAGCTTCGCGACGCCGAAACCGAAGGCCATAGTCGGCGGGTGACCAACATCACGCTTATTCTTGCCCGCGCGATGGGCTTTAACGAGGATGATTTGGTGCACATACGGCGGGGGGCGGTGCTGCATGATGTTGGCAAGATGGCCATACCCGACAACATCCTGCTGAAGCAAGGCCCGCTCACCGAAGAAGAACGCGCTGTTATGCGCCAACACACGGTCTATGCCCATACGTGGCTTGCGCCGATCCCCTTCCTGCGGCCCGCGCTGGATATTCCCTATTGCCACCACGAGCGGTGGGATGGCCAAGGCTATCCACGCGGCCTCAAAGGCAACGAGATACCGCTTGCGGCGCGTATTTTTGCGGTGGTTGATGTGTGGGATGCCCTGCGCTCAAACCGCTCTTATCGCAGCGCGTGGTCGCGGGAGGAATCGCTAAACTATATCCATCAGCACCGCAGTACGCACTTTGACCCGATGGTGGTAGATGTCTTCACGCGGCTGTTGGAGCAAGAAGAGTTTTAAAAGGCCACCACTACGGTGTTAGGCCAGAGTATCAAGCTGATCGTGGAGTATCGCTTTGCGGGCGGGGTCAAGCAGTGCCCCGTCGATGGCAGTGCGTACCAGTTGGACGATTTCTTCCCTGCCAAGGCCAAAATGTGCCGCGGCGAGGAGATATTCATCCGTGAGCGTGGTGCCAAACATAGGTGGGTCGTCGGAGTTGAGCGTGATTGCCAACCCCTCCGCCAACAGCCGCGGAAGTGGATGGTCTGCAAACGACGGCACTACCCCAAGGCAGACGTTGCTCGTTGGGCAGACTTCCAGGAGGGTTTGCCGCCGCCGTAGCTCATCTACCAGCCCCGCATCTTCCAGACACCGCACTCCGTGGCCAATGCGCGATGGGGTGGTGACACGCAGGGCATCCCATATGCTCTGTGGCCCATCGGTCTCACCCGCATGCGGAATGCAGGGGAGACCAGCCGCATGCGCCTGCTCAAATGCGTGTTGGTACTTCTGTGGCGGGTTGCCCTTCTCAATGCCGCCCAACCCCAATGCCGCCACGCCATATGCTTGCCCCTCAACCGCCCACGCCGCAATCATCTCGCCATCCTCCACGGGGATGGTGCGGGGGATATCGAGGATGATGGCCATGGTGACGCCAAGCTGGTGTTCGGCCCACTTCCGGGCGCGGTCGAGGGCTTGGAGCTGCTCTACCACCGGAATGCCGCGAAACCGATAGTGCGTGTACGCCGTATAGGTCACGTCGGTGTGGAGGATATGCTGCGCAGCCTGCTCACTGAGAAATTCGCGGGCCAGAAACTCAATGTCGTCCGGCGTGCGAATGCAGTCAGAGATGGTCAAATAGACCGTGACGAAGTGCTCAAACGAGGAAAAAGTATACCACGTCCGTAGATCGGGTTCGGTGGCCGCCGGAAGGGAGACGCCGTGGCGGGCGGCCAAGGCAAGCAGCGTTTTGGGCTGGATGCTCCCCTCAAGATGGACGTGCAATTCGACCTTGGGCAGGGCGCGGATGAACGATTCGAGAGCGGTATCAAGAGGTGTATTGAGCATTTTCACAAGACTAGCTTGCGTTCGGTGATCAGCCGTTGCTTGGTCTTGCGGAAGAGATCTTCATAGTTGAGCCGCTCCATGGAGATCTCATACTTGTAGGACTGCAATGTTTGGTGGATTTCGGCATCAAGCCGCTCCTCAACCATCAATTCATCGGTTATGATATCGATCATGGCAGCGCGGAGTTGGGGATCGTTGCCTTGAAACATCACGCCATCTAGTTCTGCCAGCTCATCAAGAAGCCCCTCAACAAGATGTTCTACCTTTGCCGGGGATAGTTTCATATACACTCCTTTCTCAAATACGCTCGTGCTTATTTGTTGCGGTGGTGCCGGGAGGCTTTTCGCTGCCGGAGCAGCAGGACAATGGCAATCCCCCACCCAAGCCACGCAAACAACTGCCGCCCAAACCGCGTCATGGCCAATATGAGCAGGAGAAGCGTGCGCATCCCTTCGACAAACAGCCGTTGGTGGCGAAGAACCGTCGGTTCTGCATCCCAATTAATCGTCTCTATGCGCGAAAAGACATCCCGCTTGATGCACCCTTCGAGGAGGAAGATGTAGATCGTGTCGGTATAGCGACTAGCAAGCAGTATATCGCGTTCAAGCGTCTCCCACGACAAGTGCGGGAGCGGGTCGTTGGGCGGGTTGAGGGGGTGGAATGGGTCGCCGTTGCCCATGCCGATAATCCCAATGCTGTCTGCCGCGGAGCCATAGCTTGCGATCAACGCCCCTCCAAGGTCGCCGCGGAATGACTCGACGGGAAGGCTGCTATAGCACATCAGCACCTCAACGTCGGCATCTAAATCAACCACGTCAAGCGCTCGTTGCACCATCGTGGTGCCCGCCCGCCGATCATCGACCAACAACGGGATTTGATAGGTGTGGACTTCATAGCCATCGCGGCGGATATCGGATACCAGCTCGGTATAGGCGGCGCGGGCAGCCGGATAGAGAACGTTCTCGTGGGCCAGCCAATGATGGCGAGCCAACTCACGAAACCCCCATCGCTTTGAGGCCAGCGACTCGCTCATAGGCGGCTCAATATCAAGCCCCACGGCGTCGAAGGAGAGGTGGTGGTGCTGCGCCCACGCCCGGAAGGCTTGGTAATGCTCAATCGCTTGCGGATAGTTTTGCAGGTTGAACCAACACCCCTCGGCGGGCGGGAGGAGGAGCCACGCGACGGTGTAAATACCGTGTGCATTCAGCACCCGCACCGCGTTGGCCATCTCATCGTTGAAGTCTGTGAGCGCAATCGCAAGGCCATATTCATTGGCAACAACGTGCTCAAGGAGTTTTCTGCCAAGCAACAGCTCTTGGAGCGTCCCGCCATCCAACTCTGTCGCAAAGATCAGTTGTGGATGGCTGTATATCACATCTGGTGTGTCTGGAATGGTCGTCGAAGGTTCGTTTAGGTGCATAGCCACATATCAGCGAGTGTGAAGAGAAAAAGTACACTTGCAACGTAACTATTGACGGTAAAAAAGGCCACATCAATGCGTGACATGTCGTCCGGGGCGATGATCATGTGCTCATAGACAAGCAACCCGGTCGTCGCCACGACGCCAATATAATAGATCCACCCCATCCCCAAGGTAAATCCCAACGCGATCAGCGTCACCACCATCGCGACGTGGCAGAGACGAGCAATGCGTAGGGCAGCAGGGATGCCGAAGACCGCGGGAATGGAGTAGAGGCCATGTTGTTTATCAAAATCGGCATCTTGGCAGGCGTAGATAATGTCAAAGCCTGCAATCCAGATCGCCACCGCCAATGACAAAAGCAACATCGCGGGGGTGAAATGGGGATCGACCGCCAACCACCCGCCAGCAGGGGCCATCGCGTCGGTGAGGCCAAGCGCAGCGTGTGAAAGCCACGTAAACCGCTTGGTGAAGCTATAGCCGGTCAGCGCAATGACGGCGATGGGAGAAAGCGCAAAGCAGAGGGGGTTGAGCTGCCAGGCGGCGACCAGTAACACCCCCAACCCTCCAACGGCAACCATCGCCACCGACCGCCAACTAATCGCGCCGGTGGGGAGCAAACGGGTGGCTGTCCGCGGGTTTTGGGCATCGATATGGACATCTATCAGCCGGTTGAAGCTCATTGCGGCGGTGCGCGCGCCGACCATAGCGAGCGATACCCACAGAAATGGCTCCCAACCGGGCCATCCCCCCGCCGCCAGGAAAAGCCCAAGATAGGCGAAGGGGAGGGCAAAAATCGTGTGTTCAAACATGATGTTCCGGCGGTGTTTTTCCACCTGCAGCCAGAACATGCTCAACCCGCGTGGGGAAGATATGGTGGTTCTATTCATTGTAGAGAGCGATTATAGCTGAGTCACTGTTGGATTGCAAGAGCATCCCCGCCAAGGAAGTTGTCACCGCGTGGATATTGCGCTCTAAGGGGGCAAAACGCCGTGCGATGACAACTCCCTGCTTTACTACTGTCTTCGTACAACGTCTACATATCTACCCGTCCACCATTCCTTTACCACCCTTTAGACAAGCCCTTGCGCACGCATATCTTTGATAGCAGAGAGCGCTTCGTGAGCCGCCTTAGGGACACTTACTTCAGGATCTTGCTCTTCAAGTGCCGACAATACGGGAGAAAGGTGCTTGCTCCATGGCGCTGACATCTCTTTGCGGATGATGTGGTGCGCCCCTTCACGGAGACCCATCGCATCCCACTTCTCATTGATCAGTCCGTCCAACAGGGCGACCATGCCGTCATACCCTAGGCAGATAAGGGATTCGCCAACGATCCAGCGAACGTCAAGCCGGGCGTCTTCAAGTGCTTCGACCAGGGCGGGCGCAGCCTCTGGATCACAGATGTGACCGAGAGCGCGGGCCGCTTCTCCCCGAATACGAGCATTGGGATCTTTGAGTGCCTTCATCAATGGCTCTACGGCAGGCTTACCTATCTTTGCCAAATCGTGGACGGCTCGTTCACGCTCTAGGACATCACGGTGGCCCAATTGCGCAATCAGTGCAGTGATGGTTTCTTCATCGTAATGTGTTTCACTCATAGCAGTAGTAGCCCCTTTGCTAGGTAGTACGGTTCCTTTTTATTGTTGTGCATTGTACCATACTATCGCTTTCGGATGCCTCTATGGACGCTCATCTTCCTTGTTCCACTTTCTGCTCTTTCTCCGCAGCCATGGAGGCAATGCAGGCTATGCAGGGGACGGTAGAGGTCGTGAGATGAAGAGGATCTTTGCCTCTGCTATGGTGCTATCTACCACGCGGGAAGTTGTGCAACTGTGCATTGTCTGCTATCATGCGGATGGCTAAGCCATCACCAATGTGGTACCGAAAGCAGAGCTAGCAATGGGGACGAACGCTGTGGAAAGAAAGGAGGATGGCGGCACTCTCACCCGTGTGCAGAAGCAGGTGGTTGTTGTCCCGCCAGTAGAATCTATGGAAGAAGAGTTCAACGAAGCGGTCGCCATCTTGCATGTGTTGTGGTATAAACAAGCCGTCGCTACAGAAGATGGCGGGCACCGGATGGAGATTGATGCCGAGCTGAGCGAACGTGTCCGTAGTTTCCTCGAACAAGCCCGCAAACGAACACCGGCACAGCCAGATTCATTGACGGGGATCGCATCACAAGGGGTTTCGCTGTTTGAGAAGGTGGGCAGTTCGATCACCAACTGGGCACAGCGCTACCAAGAAGCCGCCGCAGAGCGCGCCAAACGTGGTGAGGAACCCGCACAGTTGAAGAACCCGGGGATAACAGATGACGAACAGCTCAATCGTCACATAACCTCGCTCAACGAACTGTACAACAACATCTCGCAGCTCCCCGAAGAGTCGCTCTTGCGCATCAAGAGCCATCTTGAAGATGTTAGACACGTGCTCAATCAAAAATTGCGCACACGATAATACGGCAAATAGCAACGATATGATTTACACCATACCATAGGTAAGAGTGTGATCGCAGAAAATGACGAACGAAACACGTACAACTGAAGAACTTGCTCCGCCTTCCACGACAAACCGCACGACTGAACTCGCGTTGGCGTTGGCGGCCCTGGAAAAAGCACGAGAGCAGTGCGATGTCAAAGAGATAGATGCCTCTATGAAACGCATCCGCGACATTCGCCAACGTATTGCCAAACGACGAACTGAGCTTGCCACTCTGGCGTCGGAGCGGCTCCACTTGGTGGAGGTCGTCGAGCATGCGCAGCGGCAATTACTCCGCTACGAGCGCTATCTCGAAGACCACGACCTCCGCATGAACCGCATTCGTGAGGAGTTGCAGGAAATGGGGGGGAAACCCATAGAAAAGCCCAATTTTTAAACGGCGATAGCCTCAATAACGCAAAGAAGGCAGGCAAAGGGCAAAAGATTTGGAGATCCTCGTACCCTTTGACCTGCCTTTTTCTGCTCTATAGCCAAGCATCGGCAAGAGATTTTCTTCGGCTTCGCTTGGCTTCGGCTTCGCTTGGCTTAGACTTCGCTGGCCGCACGGCGTATCAAGCGCTGGGCGACGGTTTGGATGCCGGTATGTTCATAGTAGTTGGTTGTCATGTCGAGGAATGCGCCCAAGTAATCAAGCTTGTCGTCCGCAATATCGACATACTTGACCAGTTGGTTCGACACCTTTTCAGGCGTCAAGTCGTGCTCCTCCACAAACGACGACATCCACCCCTCCACCGCGGCAAAGCTCTGTTGAATAAAGTGGAGCTGCCCGCCGGTATCTTCGCCAGGGATATCCTCACGTACCCGGTCAAACGTCTTGTTCTCTTCAAGGTCGGAAGGCTGCATCTCTTTCAAGGAGGAGAGGGTCTTCTCCAAGAAGTCGGGGCCGAGGGGGATAAGACCGTCGACGCACACCAACGCCGTCATCCGCATCAGCGATTCGCCGCTGTAGTCGCCAAGTGACTTCACAAAATCGCCAATACTATCGCCAGGGATACCATTGATTTGGCAGAATGCCACCAACTCAACCACCAACTTGAGGCTCAGGTCGAGAAACTGCGAGTGGTCGGCTTTGGGCGTGATCTTGCTCAGGAAGGACAAAAAGCCAACCTTCTCGCCGATCTTGTCGGCAAATACCGCCGCCGCCAATGCCTTGTCAGTCGTATCGACCGTCTGATAGAGCCATACCGCACGTTGATAGCCCTGTGATTTGTCATTGTAGAGGTGGATCGCCCGCTCGCCAACCTTCTGTATCCACTCTTGATCCGTTTCGCCGGTGACCTGGCGAATGGTCTCCTCAAACCCAACGGTATTTTGCCACTCCCCCGGAATAACGAAGTCCAATGCATTGAGGACGTGGGTGGTCATATTGCTCTCTGGGAGCTTGTCAACCAACTCGAAAATGGGCGTATCACTCATAAGTAGAGATCTCCTCTTACGCACACACTACTGTTTTGCCAGCGTACTGAGATCGAACTGTTGCAGCCATTCTTTGCGGTCTGTTTCGTCAAACGAGTTGTCAAGGGAGCGTACCTGCACCTGGAACCGATCCGCGACCAGGATGGCCGTTCCCTTGCTGCCAGAGGAAGCGAGTGGATAGCCTGCGAGCGTCTCACTACTCGATTGATACTTCTCAACCGCCTGCGGATTGTTGACGGTGTCGGAGATGGAGAGCAACGCCATATCTGTGCCGCCCTCTGTGAGCTTCGCCTCGGCAAACCCCACTTTCTCCTGCGTAAAGACAAGGTCAAAATCGCCCTCTGGCGAGGGGAATAGCGCGTTGAACGTTGAACCAGCGACCGCCTCCTCCGACGTGGCCGGTTGGTTTCCCGTGCTTTGCTCTTGCGCGGTATCCCACCGACTTGGCTCCTTCGCCTGCCCGCCGCACGCCACAAACCCAATCATTAGCAGGAGCAGCAGCGGGACAAGAAGCCATCGCCACGGCTGCATCACCCGCCAAGCTTGCTGTTTGAACATACCGCCTTCCTTTCCTGAATGTTCGGATAACCATTCGGATAACCATTCGGATAGCTGTGAATTATTGTAGTACGTTTTTGGGTTTGTGTATAGGGGGGGAGTGCTGATGAGTAGGGCTACGTCAAAATCCGGTTCATAGAGTATCATTCCAAAAACATCGCCAAATACGTTTGGAGGAACCCTATGAACCAGACGCAGTATACCACGTTGTTTGAGGCACTCGC
>CAZGLO010000037.1:0-35114 GCA_964526735.1 uncultured Chloroflexaceae bacterium
CCTCCCACCCGCTTTCAGCGGTGGGAGGAACGCCCTGAAGGGTAAACATCTATGACCGCGACTCCATCTGCTGAGCCAACGTAAGCAAGGTCAGCCATCCCAAGGAACAGACCATGTCCCAACACTCCCGCTTGCGCATCGAGCCGCTGAGCGGTGTCATATGGGTCGGCTATGCCTTCTGGGAACGAACAATCAACGATGTAGTTGCCATTATCGGTGACGTAGGGCTGCCCTTCATCCGTCTTGCGCAACACTGGCCGTGCTCCGAGCTGCTCAAACAACGGGAGATTACTTGTCCACCCAAAGGGGAGGACTTCCACCGGCAGGGGCGACACGCTCCCCAGTTGTTCGACACGCTTGCTGTCATCGGCAATAATCACGAACCGTTTTGATGCCGCCGCGACAATCTTCTCGCGCAACAACGCCCCTCCCAACCCCTTGATAAGATATAGCTCTGGCGAAATCTCGTCTGCTCCATCAATCGTCAGGTCAAGATGTGGGCACTGCTCCAACGTAGTGAGGGTGATGTTGAGCTGTCGCGCCAACGCCGCAGTCGCTTCGGAGGTGGGCACACACACAATCTCGCTGAGGGTTCCCTCTTGGATGCGGCGACCCAGCGCCTCAAGCAAAAACCGGACGGTTGACCCCGTGCCAAGCCCAACCTTCATCCCGCTCTCTACCAAGACTGCTGCTTGTTCGGCGGCCATCTGTTTCAAGTTCATAACATCGTTCCTAAGCTGCTGTGCTCGCAAAACCTCGTTTCAACGACGCATATGGCTTGCCCTTTACGCACAATCTTCAGATTCCTCTGATTCCTCAGATTGTACCGGACTATTGCATAACTGTCACCGGAGTGGTACCAAGGCGGCTCAATGCGGCAACCGGCTTGGCAAAGGGCAACTCATCCACGTCGCTGTACTGGCGCAGAAGGTGGTAGGTCAAGAACAATTGCGTCAAGGCGAGCGGGTCGCTGTGGCGCAGCTCTGCACTATCGTAGTAGTCACCAAACTGGTCGGCGTTCAGCGGTTTCTCATCTGGCATGTTATCCCAGATAACCTTCTCCAACGCGGTGGCGTGGTCAGGAACCACGTTGCCATCGATTTCCAGCACGTCGACCGGCTTGCCGCTGTCACGGCCCAAGATCAACCGCAGCCCATTATCTTCCTCGGAAGCTTGCCACAGGTAGCTCAGGTCGGGGTGGGGGATGGTCGGGCGCAGGGTCAGCCGCACGTTGAGGTTGGCCCCTGCTTCCTCGATCGTCTTGCCTTCCGGCGGGTAGAAGTGCACGATGACATCGGAGTTTTCGCGCTGCGGGCGGATGAAGTCGCGAGAATCTGGCTCGCGCTTCTCGATATCGGCCAGCACCTGCTCTGGCGTGTAGCCACGCTTGGTCGTATCGCGCTTGACCTTCCACTGCTTGCGCATGTCTTCTTGCGGGTCGAGGTAGACCTTGATGTCGTAAAATTGGCGCATGGCGGGGGTAGAGAACCCAAGCAGCCCCTCGACAATCACAAACTCGCGCGGCTCGATGTATTCTGGGCGCACCAGCGTGCCGTTGGAGTGGTCGTAGACCGGCTTGAGAATAGGCTGGCCATAGTGCAACCGCTCCAAGTGCAACTGCATAATGTCAAGGTAGTTGCAGTCGGGGTGGAGAGCCGTGATTTTGCGCTCCGAGCGCTCTTTGCGGTCATACTTGTGATAGTCGTCTGTGCACACATGGGTGACCCGTTCGGGGCCAATCAATTTCACCAATCCGCTTGAGATCGTGGTTTTTCCGGCGGCGCTGTCTCCCACGATACCCAGGATGATTGGTCGTTTTCGTCTTTCGATAGCCATAGTCATTTCCCCTTTATTGATCCTTCTTTAACAATCGTTCTTTCTCTAAACGCCCAAGCAAGAGATGGTATGCAATCAGCAACTGAGTCAATCCGAGCGGATGACTCTGTCGTTCTTCTCTTCCGTCGACAAAGGTGCCGATCTGCTCTGGCCGTAGGTGCTGGAGTTCGGAGAGATGCGCCCAGATGGCGTCTTCGATACCCTTGGCCTGCTCATCGGTGACATTGCCGTCGATATCAAGAAATTCGGTCAATCGGCCTTCATCGCGTCCCACACGGAGGCGGAGGGCCGGTTCCCCATTGCCACCCTCAGAGATGACATCGTTGAGATCGGGATGGGGCAACGTTGAACGCAGGGTCAATTGGACGTTGAGATGCTTGTTGTCCGTAGGATCGTGGGGAGCATAAAATCGCACCACCATATCCGCCCATTTGCGCTGAGGGCGGATAAACTCCGCCGAATCGGGTTCTCGCTTCTCAAGTTCCTTCAACACCTGCTCTGGCGTGTAGCCACGTTTGGTTGTATCGCGCTTGACTTTCCATTGTTTCCGCAGCGGCTCGGGTGGGTCAAGATAGACCTTGACCCGAAATACGTCGCGGAGAGCGGGAGTCGCAAAGCCCAACAAGCCCTCGATGATCAGAAATTGCTTTGGCTTGATGTATTCAGGCGGGTCAAAATCGCCTGTGCTGTGGTTATACACCGGCTTGAGAATGGGCTCACCATCAGCAAGACACCGCATATGCTGCTCAAGAATATCCATGTAGTTGCACTCTGGGTGCAAGGCCGTGATATTCAGCTCGCGCCGCTGCTGACGGTTGTAGCGGTGATAATCATCGGTGCAGATGACCGTCACGCGGTCTGGGCCTAAAATGCTTGCGATACCAGCCGTAATAGTGGTCTTCCCGGCCGCGCTATCACCAACGACTCCCAGGATAACGGGTCGGTGAGGCATAGGGTTTTCCATCCTAGCTCAACTTTTACTCGCGCTACGTTCCAGACTCGTCTTCGGCGGCCATGGGGTTGCCCATGTCTTCGTCGAGCTTGCCTTGGAACACCCGGCTACGCCGGATATCGTCCTCATCGAGGCGAACGAGTTCCTCTTTGAGGATACGCCCACCTTGATGAATGAGGCGGTTGGCTTGCCGGAGCTTCGCGCGATCTATTGCATTACGCACACTTCGCGCGTTGGAGAAGTGTGGCAATGTCGTGCGACGTTCAAGATACTCGCGGAACGCCTGGCGTGACCGATCATCGAAGTGGTACATCTGGTCACGCACCAGCAACTCGGCAATTGCCATCAGCTCATCAAGCGAATAATCTGGGAAGTCGATGTGATGTGCGATGCGGGAGTGAAAGCCCGGGTTGGACTGAAAGAACGTGTCCATGCGGTCTTTATACCCCGCCAAGATGACTACCAGATTGTCGCGCTCATTCTCCATCGCTTGGAGCAAGATTTCGATGGTTTCTTGGCCGTAGTCGCGTTCGTTTTCGGGCCGGTAGAGGTAGTAGGCCTCGTCGATAAACAAGACCCCACCCATCGCCTTCTTAATCATCTCCTTGGTCTTAGGAGCGGTGTGGCCAATGTACTGCCCCACGAGGTCATCCCGCGTGGCGACCACCAGGTGGCCCCTACGAACATACCCCATATGGTGCAAGATCTTGGACATACGCATCGCGACGGTCGTTTTCCCCGTACCTGGGCGGCCTGTGAAGCTCATATGCAACGTAGGCGGCTCAGTCGTCAGCCCCAGGTGATCACGCAAACGGTCGATAAGCAGTTGCGAGGCAATCTCGCGAATGCGGTTTTTGACCGGCCTCAATCCAATCAACTGTTCATCCAACTCATCAAGCACCTGCTGCACATTGGAATCACGATAGGCCGCGTCTAGATCGACATGGGTTTGTTCGGTTAGGGGGGTCTCTTCTTCAGGTTGTTGGGTTTGGGGAGTGTCGGTCGTCATACCTACCACCTCGTACACTACAATTGATTTGGTGAACGGATAGCACGAGACATTTCTCGTGCTATCACATCAACATCGATACTCGATACTCGATAACGAATGTTAGCTGTATCGCTGACCGGGCGCTTTGTCAAATGCGTAGGGATGAACGGTATAGGAGACCTGGCGGTCGGGCCGCTCCATCCGGTCAAGGCGGAAGCCTGGCTCACCCTCTGGCCGCTGCACGATGAAGCTCAAGGCAATCGTCTGGCGACCCAAGCTGCGGTCATACCCATTCACGCGGACGTAGCAGTTGGGGTTGGCCTGGCGGCACTCGTTGATCGTCCCCATTGCTCCGGCGGCGTCCTTCAGCTCAAACATCGGCATCCCCCACATGTCCCAGTAGATGTTGCGGGGGTGGGGGTCGTCGGTGTACTCCACCGCTACCGACCACCCGTTTTCAATGCAGTACTGAACCTGCTCTTTGATCTCATCGTCCGTAAAATCGGGCAAGTAAGAAAACGTCCCTTGTCGAATTCTCATCGCGTTTCTATTTCCTTTCTCAAACTTAGGATGGCGTCGGTATCACGTCGGGCGTGTCGGTGGACTCGTAGTCGAACGTCACGTCCTTCCAAATATCAAGCGCCTTCTGCAACGCAGGCGAGAAGCGGGCGGCCTTCTTCAAGATTTCGGGGCCTTCACTCATGTAGTCGCGGCCAGCGTTGCGGGCTTGGATCATCGCCTCAAGCGCGACCCGGTTGGCCTCGGCACCGGCGGCCACGCCATCGGGGTGACCAATCGTCCCACCACCGAATTGGAGCACGACATCTTCGCCGAAGTGATCCAGCAAGAGGTGCATCTGGCCAGCGTGGATACCACCTGACGCGACCGGCATCACCGGCGCAAGCGACGCCCAGTCTTGCTCGAAGTAGAGGCCTTGCTCTGGCAGAGCGGGGGTCTTGTTGACGCGCATCGTCGTGCAGTAGCCCTTCACCGAGCGGGGGTCACCCTCAAGCTTGCCGACGACCGTCCCGGAGTGGAGGTGGTCGCAGCCTGCCATACGGAGCCACTTGGTGATGACGCGGAAGTTGACACCGTGGGTCTTCTGGCGGGTGAAGGTGCTGTGGCTGGCGCGGTGCATGTGCAGCAACACGCCGTTCTTGCGCGCCCAGTGCGACAGCGACTGGATGGCGGTGTAGCCAACCGTGAGGTCGATCATGATAATGGGGCTACCAAGCTCTTTGGCAAACTCGGCGCGCTCGTAGATCTCCTCCATCGTCGCAGCCGTGACGTTGAGGTAGTGACCCTTGATCTCGCCCGAATCTGCCATCGCGCGGTTGACGGCTTCCATCGAGAAGAGCCAGCGGTCACGCCAGCGCATAAACGGCTGGCTGTTGATGTTCTCGTCGTCCTTGGTGAAGTCAAGACCACCGCGGAGCGCTTCGTAGACCACGCGGCCATAGTTACGGGCCGACAGACCCAGCTTGGGCTTGATGGTCGCACCCAACAGAGGGCGTCCATACTTGTTGAGGTACTCCCGCTCCATCACGATACCGTGCGGCGGGCCTTGGAACGTCTTAGTATAGTGTGGCGGGATGCGCAGGTCTTCCAAACGGAGGGACTTGAGCGCTTTGAACCCAAACACGTTCCCGATGATCGAAGAGGTCATATTTGCAATCGAACCCTCTTCGAAGAGGTCAAGGTCGTAGGCAATGTAGGCGATGTATTGATCGGTGCCCGGCACGGGATCAACACGGTAGCACTTGGCCTGATAGTGCTCGTAGGCGCTCAAGAGGTCAGTCCAGACGACCGTCCACGTGGCGGTTGAGGACTCACCGGCGACGGATGCGCCTGCCTCAATGGGGTCAACGCCTTCCTGCGGCACCATACGGAACGCGGCAAGGATGTCAGTGTCTTTTGGCTCGTAGTCGGCGTCGTAAAAGCCCATCTGGGCATATGGCGTCACGCCTCCTACCAATCGTCCTCCGGCGGGTTTATCTGCCATGAGTACTCCCTTACTACTTTCTAGCTGTCCAAAATAGACCCGTAACAGGTTTCACGGTCTTCAACAAGCGACAAACAAAGCGATGCGACAAGCCCCTATAAACAGGCTTAGTACGCGATCTCACTAAACACCTTGAGTTTATCCAGATGATGGGTGGCCTCGATGCGGCGAATGGTGTTCGATTTGGCGCGCATCACCAGCGATGAGGTGGTTGCCCCGTCGTGGCTGTACCGGACGCCTTGGAGCAGCTCTCCGTCGGTCACGCCGGTCGCGGCAAAGAAAATGTTTTCGCCTTTGGCCAGGTCGTTGGTGGTCACCACTTGGTTGATATCAAGTCCGGCATCCAGCAACTGCTGACGTTCTTCGTCGCTCTGCGGAGACAGCCGTCCTTGAATTTCGCCGCCGGTGCACTGCAGGGCACACGCGGTGATGACGCCTTCAGGTGTACCGCCGATGCCCATCAGGACATCAACGCCGGTATCGGGGAGAACGGCCATCAATGCACCCGAGACGTCGCCATCGGTGATGAGGCGAATGCGTACCTCTAGGTTGCGGGCGGCCTCAATAATGTGGTTGTTGCGCGGGCGGTCGAGGGTCACCAGCGTCAAATCTTTGGTGTCTCTCCCCAATGCCTGCGCGATGGAGCGCAAGTTGGCGGCGGGTGATTGGGTGATGTCGATGGCACCGCGGGCACCCGGGCCGACCACGATTTTATCCATATAGAAGCCGGGGCCAGGACTCCACAACGCCCCCCGCTCGGCCATCGCCACCACAGAGATGGCATTTGGGCGGCCAAGCGCCAACAGCCGTGTTCCTTCCAATGGATCCACTGCAATATCAATCTGTGGCGGGTGGCCAGTGCCGATCTTCTCGCCATTGAAGAGCATTGGCGCGTCGTCTTTTTCGCCCTCGCCTATCACGACGACACCGTCCATCTCGATGGAGCCAAGCACCAACCGCATAGCTTCAACGGCGGCATGGTCACCAGCTTCTTTGTTACCCCGCCCCATCCATCGGCCAGATGCCAGAGCGGCGGCTTCGGTCACACGCACCAGTTCGAGCGCGATATTACGATCCGGTTTCTCAGCCATTCCCCACTATTGCCTTTCCAAAACTATTCACAAGCACTGCTTCCAACAACGATATCGTGCGGTCTCTCTGCAAGAGGCAGGGAGAAAGTGATCACTCTGTCAGCTAAAGCAGACAGCTTCTCAGGACACGCTCCGCCTATTGGCGCACGTTTCGTCCTGAAGGCTCGATCCGAGCCGCAAAATGGAGGGGAACGCGGTGGCTCTCTGGTTCTCGTCTTTTGCCAAGCGTGAGGAGTTCACCGCGTTCATGTGCGCGAGGAGCGCTCTTTCAGGAGACGAACCCCTGCCCTACTTCAAAGCTGCGCGAATGTCGGGAAGCGTGCCATTTGAAAGGAGCTTCTCTGCCTTATCTACAATGAACTTCGCATACTCTTCAACAAAGACCGTTCCTGGCTTGCGGAAGTCGAAGTTTTCGGGGTGGTCGCGGAAGTGCTCGCGGTGGACGCGTGTCCATACCAACCGGCCGTCGGTGTCGATGTTGACCTTGGTGACGCCCAGCTTGGCCGCGTGGGCAAACTCGTTGGCATCCACACCGCGGGCATCCTTCAAGCTCCCGCCTGAATTATTGATGCGCTCAACTTCCTCTTGCGGGACGGAGCTTGAGCCGTGCATCACGAGCGGGAAGTTGGGCAAGCGCCGCTGAATCTCTTCGATACGGTCGAAGTGCAGCGATTGTTGTGTCTTGAATTTATACGCCCCGTGGCTGGTGCCGATGGCCACTGCCAAGCTATCGCAGCCGGTCTGCTCAACGAAGGCTTGAGCCTCATTGGGGTCGGTCAACAAGGCGTGTTTTTCATCGACCTTGATGTCTTCCTCAACCCCACCGAGCATCCCAAGCTCTGCCTCGACCGACAGCCCCTTGGCGTGTGCCCGCTCAACAACGCGCTTGGTAATTTCGACGTTCTTCTCGAACGGTTCGTGCGACGCGTCGATCATCACAGAGGAGTAGAAACCGGAATCAATGCAGTCGTAGCAGGTTTGCTCGTCACCATGATCAAGATGGACGGCGAAGACCAGTTCAGGGAAGATCTCATCCGCGGTGCGGATAATCGCCTCAATCATCTTGACGTTTGCGTATTTCCGTGCCCCTTTGGAAATCTGCACAATGAAAGGAGCCTGCGCATCTTGATGTCCCTTGAACAACCCAAGCGCCTGCTCCATATTGTTGATATTATATGCACCGATAGCATACTTGCCGTATGCCAACTTGAACAATGCGTCAGTCGTGACGATCATAAAGAAAATTCCTCCAAAACAAGAGTTATGCACGTTTTCCGGCTACCGCTAGGACACAGTCGTAACTATAGCATGAAGCGATTGTGAAAAAAATCTCCAAAGGAGTAGGTTTTTTAGGGAAAATGGGTAGGCTTTTCCCTACCTGTTTGGGTAGGGGTGTGGGTAGGGGCAGCATCTCGCCCCATGATACCGCAGCGCTTTGTAAAGCGCCACGGTACCGCTATCACGGGCCGTAGAAAAGTGGGCGAGAGTGGGAAGAGGGTAGGAAGAGGAGTATATTGAGATCTAACGGTTGGATCTATGCATTCTGAGTTTAATCCCACTCGGGAATGGTTTTGCCTTGGCATTGCCTTGATATGTTTTTGGCTCTGCCAAGGCGTATATGGGCTAATTCCGATTGCCGAAGATGCGCAAGAGCAGCAGGAACAGATTGATAAAGTCGAGGTAGAGCATCAGTGCGCCAAGAATGGCAATACGACGTACGATGGTCTCATTGCCGGTGCTCGCCTGCGCCGCCATCTCCTTGATTTTCTGCGTATCTCGTGCAGTTAGCCCCACAAAGATGAGAATACCCGCATAGGTGATGATCCAATAGAGCATCTCATTCTGCAGGAAGATGTTTACGACCGAAGCGATGAGAAAGCCAATCAGCGCCATCACCAGGATACTGGAAAATTTGCCCAGATCCTGCTTGGTGACGTAACCATACACACTCATCGCCCCAAACGTCCCCGCCGTGATGAAGAACGTCGTTGCGATTGAGACCGGGGTGTAGGCAAGGAAAATCATCGACAGCGTCACGCCATTGATCAGCGAGTAGAGGAGGAAAAGTCCGGTCGCGACGGTGCCCGAGAGCTTGTTGATCGCCCCGCTGATGGCAATCACCAGGATGATTTCCACGATGAAAAAGCCGATCAGGACGGGGCCGTTGATGAGCGAGGCGAACGAATTGGCCACATACATCGCCGTTGCGCCCGTCACCAACAATCCGGCAGTCATCCAGGCATAGACCTGGGTCATAATCCCCTGCTGCCGATAGGCATCAGTAGATTGGTATGCTGTTTCCAGCGGCTTAAACGACATCTCAACACTCCTTCCTCAAGCCAAAAACCGAAAGAATGTGGGTTATGCGTACGATTCCGGGCGGTTGCCAGGATTGAACGTCTCGTGGTTGGGCACAACCTTGAACTTGATCGGGCTGCGCTGCTCTATCCGCAAGCTGGTGTTGCACTTGGGGTTAGCGCACACAATATTGGTGCCCACAGAGACATACGGCTGTACTGCCAACTTCTGCTTACATGTCGGACATACCACAAATTCTACTTTGGCCATTGTTATCCCTTTTCTATTGTTTGTGCTGATGGTTCGTCTATCTCAAATAGCGCATTTACGAAGCTCTCGGCGTCGAAGAGGGCCAGGTCGTCGAGCTTCTCGCCGGTGCCAACATAGCGGATAGGCCGCTCAATATCCTGCGAAACAGCAAACGCGATGCCACCCTTTGCGGTGCCATCCATCTTGGTAATCGCCACATCGGTCACGTCTGACGATTTCAAGAATGCTTTTGCCTGCAACACGCCATTTTGCCCCGTCGTGGCGTCGATGACGAGCAACACCTCGTGCGGCGCATCAGGGACACGGCGCTTGATCACATTCGTGAGCTTCTCAAGCTCCTTCATCAGGTTATATTTGGCGTGCAACCGGCCCGCCGTATCCACAATGAGGATGTCGGTCTCTTGCTTGACCGCCTCATCCACCGCCTCATAGACCACCGCGCCCGAATCAGCCCCCTGTTCGCGGCTGATAACCGGCACACCTGCGCGCTCTGCCCAGATCTGTAGCTGTTCGACGGCGGCGGCACGGAAGGTATCGCCTGCCGCAACCAGCACGCTTTTGTCCATACGGCGGTAGCGCTGGCAGAGCTTGGCGATGAGCGTTGTCTTGCCAGCGCCATTCACCCCCACCACCAAGATGACGTAGGGCGTGGTATCGGGTTTGGCTTGTGTGGTGTAGCGCTGGAGCGTCTCAACCATCTCCGCCTTGAGCATTTCGCGGGCTTCTTTGGCCTTCTTGATGCCGTAGCGGTTACAGCGGTCTTTCGTGCGGTTGACGAGGTAGAGAGAGGTCTCCACCCCCACATCCGCCTGGATAAGTATCTCTTCCAGCTCGTCCCACAGCTCATCAGTGATGGGTTCGTCGCCGGAAAAGAGCTTTGCTATCTGCCCAAAAAGCCCCTGCCGCGATTTTTCAAGCCCTTCCTCAACCTTTTTTTCTTCTTGTTGGGCTTCTTCCTCCGTACGCGGGGCATCTTTGCCAGATTTAAATAGCCGTTTGAAAAGAGACATATGTTCCCTTGCCAATAAATGCAAATAAGCGTTGGTATTATCTATATTATCACAATATTATCACGTGTTATGCCCAACCGAGGTTGTCGCCTGCTCCGGCGGCTCCCCCTGAGGTTCCCTCGCCACCCATTTCCTCCTCAAGCATCTGCTCAACCATCTCATCCCAATCCTCTCCCGCATCATCGCCAAGATGTCGGCCCATTTTCTTGGCCCATTCGGCAACGGAACGGGGGTCGTTTTCGTCGATACCGGAGAGCATAGAAGGGTCTGCAAGCGCTTCCAGCCGATTTTCTTCGGAGGTCAGCGTGGAAAAGCGCGAAATCGCCCGCTCTACCGCGTCGCTTTGGCAGCGGGGGCAGGCAAGATCGGACGGGTCGGAGAAGCCACGGACGAGTTTCTGAAACCGCCCGCGGCATTGTTGGCATATATATTCGTAAATCGGCATATACACCCTCTTTCACTATAACTGCTCGCATCAGAGCAATGCTCTTCAGCCTTATGACGACATTTCTGCCTTTATTTGCTTGATCACCCGCGGCAATCGCAAGAGAAGGTCGCTCGCCAAGGCACCCGTGTCGCCCAACTCATCCCGCACCAACGTACCGGCACCGGCGTGGAGATAAACCCCCAACACCGCCGCGTCAAAGTGCGACAGCCCTTGCGCCAACAAACCAGCTATCACCCCTGCAAGGACATCTCCCGTACCGGCGGTGGCGAGGGCGGGGTTGCCCAAGGAGTGGACAGCCACCCGTCCATCCGGCGCGGCAATGACCGTCGTGGCGGCCTTGAGCACGACATATTGTCCCCATTCAGCCGCGGCATCGGTCGCAACCTTCACCAGGTCATTGTCGAGCGTGTCGGTATCAAGCAACCGTTTCATCTCGCCCGGGTGCGGCGTCAAGACGAACCGCTCTTTGGGGACGTGGTTATGCCAATCCTTCGTTTCGGCGAGGATGTTGAGCGCATCGGCGTCTAGCACCGTCGGCGGCAATTCCTCCGGCGTGATGGGGTGCTCATCGTCGCTCTGCTCTTTTGCGGGAGGCTCTTCCTTTTGCTTGTCGACCTTGAGCAGGTGAAACCCAACCGGCGTCTGCGATTTGGGCTTGGCGGGCGAGAGAGAGGTTTCTGTTGCGGATTCTGACGATCCTTGTGATCCCTGCGCCCCCTGCGCTCCCTGCGCCCCTTGCGGTTGAAACCCGACCCGCGACTGTGCTTTACTGGTGTCGATGCCAAGCAAGAGCGCAATGAACTTCCTGGTCGGCTCTTCTTTGCCTATCCCCGGCCCCACCAACAGCGCCTGATATGCCCCAAGCTGTTTGAGGAGTTCCTCCGCCGACCGCGGGCCAAGCACCCCAATATCTGCCTCTGGCAGCGGGAGGAGGGTGATTTCAGGGGGACGGCTGGACGCCATCATAATGCTGCGCGCGGTTGAGAGCGTGACAATGCCTGCCCCCGCCCGCGCTGCGCCAGAAACCGCAAGTGTGGCTGCGCCCGGATAGTGTAATGACCCCGCCACGACAGCGACCTTACCAAAGGTGCCTTTGTGAGAATCGGCGGGCCGCGTCGGTAGGAGGGTATGTGCACGTTCAGCGGTGATGGTTTCACTCATAAGTTGCTCCACAAGATCGTTCGGAAGACCAATTTCGGCAAGAGTGATATCTCCTGCATAGGTTCTGCCCGGGTAGAGAAAAAGCCCATATTTGGCAAGCCCCGTGGCAATCGTTTTATCCGCCCGTATCGCCACTCCCATCACCCGTCCATCGTCGGAATGGATGCCCGTTGGCACATCGATAGCAAGCACGATAGGGGCAAGAGGAGGAGCCAATGTCGGCTCAAGAGCGGCGTTGTTGTGAGAATGGGTGGCATGCGAAGGGGGAGATGGGTGGGGAGATGAGCTGTGAGCCGAGTTAGATGATCGATGGCGGCGTTCGGCGGCGTTGGTATGCTCTACAACCGTCGCCAACGCCCCCTCCACCCGCCGACTGATGCCCATCCCCAACAGCGCATCGATCACCACATCGGCGCGGGCAAGCTCACGGCGGAGGGTCTCGCGCGTTTCGTCGATGCTGGCGTCAATCTCCCTGATCACCCGCTCACGGCAGCGTTGCCAATTGACATCGTTCTTGGCAGTCTTGCCACTCTTGGCATTGGAACGGTTCCAGAGATAGAGCGTCACGTGCGCACCGGCGTCGTGGAGATGGCGTGCGGCAACTAACCCATCCCCGCCATTGTTTCCCGGCCCGACCAGCACAATCACCCGCCGTCCGCGGGCATCGCCAAGCGTGCGGAGGGCTTCTTGCGCCACGCCCCACCCGGCATGCTCCATAAGCGCTTCCCACGTTGCGCCTTTGTCAACAGCGGCTTGTTCAAGACGACGCATCTGTTCGGTCGTTACAAGATGCATAATGCTTCCTGATAAGAGAGAAAAGGACAGTCCTTACTCCGTTGGCATAATGCGAAAGAAGAAAGGCCTGTCCTTCTGATTATAGCAAATATTCTCAGTGATCGGCAAAGGAATGGCTTGCCGCAGCAGAAACTTTGCCCGATTGGCCCGATTGGCCCGATTGGCCTGATTGGCCCGACCCTTTGATCACCCGCCCGGACGGGTCAAGGCCAGAGAGCAATGGCCGCCGCAGGACAAGCAAGCTAAAGATCACTATTGAACTCCAATAGGCCGCCGCCATCGCCAGGTGAAGCGCCCGCAAAATCAAGGGCATCGCCAACAGCGAGTTGGCCCCACCAAGCGTCGCCTGGGTCATCAGCAGCGCCCCCGCCAGCAACACCCATTGCAGCAGGACATAGTCGCGCCACCGGCGGATTGCGGTGTAGATGAAGACCCACAGCATTAGGAGCACAACCGTGTAGGCCACAAAACGGTGCGTCATGTGGATGAAGACGGCAATGCCGCCCGTGGTGGGGAGCAATTCGCCGTTGCAGTCGGGGAAACCAACGCACGCCAACCCCGACCCCGTTCCGGCCACCGTCCCGCCAATCAGCACAAGTACCCACGAGGCGAGCATCGTGCCCAACACCAACATACGGTAGGTCTTCGCTTGGCTGACTTCAATCTCGTTGGGCGGGTTGGCCGACCGCATCATCTTGCCAATGCCGTGGTCTTCCACGTGCATCGCCGCGACGGGTATCACCAAACAAGCCAGCATCACGGTTTGGGTGCCGACCATCGTCACAACAAACAACCACGAAGCATCAAACCACAGCGCGACCGCATTGATGAGTGCTTGCCCGACCAAGAGCACTGCCGCAACCAGTGGTGGTCGCCATACCCACCTGTCAGGCTCGTCGTGCCGCATCTGCCAGCCCATCAGCGCGACGATAACCACGGCCACCAACGTGAGCAGCCGATTGACCAGCTCAAGCAACGCCCCGCCATCAGGGGGGATGAGGCTCCCGCCGCAGAGCGGCCACCCAGGACACGAAATCTCGCTGCCGGTGATGCGCACCACCCCGCTCACCACGATGAGGAGGTAGAGGGCAAGAGCAGAGGCAATGAGGAGATGATGATAGATCTTTCTCATGATTCTATTCTTTCCAATACATATGCGGATGCGATATATCCTACTTCAGGGTGTCGAGATAGGCAACAATCGCATCAAGTTCCTGCTCCGAGAGGTTCATATTGGGCATTTGTGTGCCGGGCTTGATGTCGTGCGGGTGCTGCAGCCATTCGCGCAGGTTTTCTGGGCTATAGGTCACTGTCTCCGCAATCTTATCACGGCTGGCGACGTGGGTCAGCTCCGGCCCGACCGTCCCCACCTCGCTGACGCCTTGAACCGTATGGCATCCAAAGCAGCCCTTGGTGCGGAAGACCATCTCGCCCCGCGCCACCAACGATTGTGATGCACCATCTCCGCCCTCGGCGGCGCTAGCAATACCTGCTGTCACCTGCGAAGGCGGGATAACCCCCGCCAACACCGTCTGGAGTGGCCACGCCACCACAAGCCCCACCACCACGGCAGGAGCAATAGTCGTGGTCACCCCGCGCCAAAACCGCGACGAATCAAAGCCTTCGGTGCTTTCGGTTTGATAGGCAAAGCTTGAGCGCGAGAGTACCCCCTCCTTGATGACGATAAAAGCAATGACCACCACCCAGAAGATAGCCCAACTGAGGTTTGATAAGAGGTAGATCTGAGAGCTTGTCATAGGTTCACGCCTTTCTGCGTTCGTTAGTTCGTTGGCCTGTAGTGTGAGCCAATCAGTGAGATGTCCGTGGCACGAGAATCGTAGTCGTGCCCGTTTGCATAGACCTCAATACTGCGGAGATAACGCGCTTCGGGGAGCCATTCGTCATCGCGTAGCTCTATCTGTAGGTGAAACCACTCGTGGGGCGCAATTTCATAGTAGGTAATGCCGGGTGCCCGCTCTAAGGTTGCTGTTGGGTCGTGTGGGTGATGATTGATGTAGGCGCAGACCACCCGTTCCTGCTCTGGATCGGTGGGTTGGTGCTCCTTGACGACAAAGCGCACCATAATGGGGCATTCTGTGCCGCGCTCGCCCGCCAACGGCACCGATTGATGCAGAATGCGCACCCACGCCGAAAAGACCAGCGACCGATATTCAGAAATATCTATGCCTTTGTTCTGCGGCCCAAGCTTTTGAATGACGCCAGTGGTAAAGCCGGTCGTTTCGCCGCTCTGCCGGAAAAACCACGCCGCGGTGTTGTCTTCCGACGGCGGGCAGGTCTCATCGTTGGTGTAGTACGATTGCGGGGCGCAGCCGTGGGCGATGCGGAAGAACCCTGATGCCCCTGCTTCAGCCGGCCCACTGTAGACTTGCCACGTATGTGCTTTGGGGAGCGTTGGCTGATCGGTGACCGTCGTATTGTTATACTCTTTTTCGGTATATTGGCTGAAACTGCCATCGCGGATTAATTCCCAGACGGCGGGGAGAGGCGCGACCGGCGTGCCCATCGAGTCGATCAGCACACGCTGTCCGGCGACGATAGTCACTTCGCGCTCATCCTGATAGATGGTCGCGCTGCCAGCCCGCACGGCGACATCAATAATCGTTGGCTCAAAGCGCGTCTCGCCAGAAACGACGATCCGGCGCTCAATCGGGCGACTTTCGATGCTATAGCTTCCGCCTGGCGCAAACTTCACCCGTGCTCCGCCCACCTCAACCAGGAATCTGTTTGTCTCATAGGGCTGGTCGCCGCGCAAATCGTAGCGGATATAGCCATCGCGTTGGAAAAGCTCAACTACCTGTTCACGGTTATTCCATTGGCTCGTTTTGAGCGTTTTGAGCTGTAGATCGGCCTTCGCCCACATATCAATCGTGCTTTGGTCGAAGAGGCGTATCGTGGCGACTTGGCCATAACCAGCCGAACTAGCAATCGCCACGCGATCCCCCTCCTCCAACGACTGCCCATCATTGGCCTTCTCAAAAATAGAGTGTGCTTTGCGCTGCCACGTGACCAGATCCATCGGGGTGCGGACGATGAGGGTGGCCGTGCGGAGGGTCATGGCGTAGGTGCGGTATGACCAAACCGCATACCCAACAGAGAGCAAGATGGTGCAATTGACCAGAAAGCCAAGCAAGATAGTCACCCACGCCAAACGCAGTGTCCGTTGGCGGTGATGGCCTTCTTGGCGTTCCGAAGGCTCGTTGCGGTCGGGAGGAATAGGACGCTCTACGCAGGCTCCTGGCTGAGCACGTTGAGTACGTATCGTTTCCTGGCCCTGTTTCAGGAGATGACTACCCTTCACCGAATCGTGCGCGGTGGAAGCCACGCCACTTCAGTGGCAGCGGAGGAAACCGCGCCTTCCTTTCGTGCTTGCAATAAAGTTGGACAAGCAGACGCAGCGCACGTTCAAGCCCCATGGGTCTATCGCCTATGATGGCCGCATCCTGTCCTACCAACTGGACAAGGGGACGGTCAACATCTGGACACTGGCAGGTCGGCAACGCATCCCGTTTGTCTGCGGGGAGCGACAGCGTGAACTGCTGCAATACCGACAGGGTGAGAGTGACCTCGTGTTGGTCAACGGCGTGTTCTATCTGCTGGCTGTTTGCGACATTGAAGAACCCACAACGGACGAGATTGACGGCATCCTGGGTGTTGACCTGGGCATCAGCAACATTGCGTCTGACAGCGACGGGAACCACTATTCGGGTGAACAGATTGAACAAACCCGTCAGCGGTACCACGGCCTGCGCCAACGCCTTCAGCGGCGCGGTACCAAATCGGCAACACGCCATCTGAAGAGGCTGCGCCACAAGCAGGCGCGGTTCCAACGTGACACGAACCATCGGATCAGCAAAGACCTCGTTGCGCGTGCGAAAACCACCGCTCGCGGCATCGCTCTGGAAGACCTGAGCGACATCCGCGAACGGACACGGTTGCGTAAGGCACAACGAGCGCGACACAGCAATTGGGCATTCGCACAACTGCGCCAGTTCATCAGCTATAAGGCTGCACTGGCAGGGGTACTGGTGTGTATCATCAATCCAGCCTACACCAGTCAGCGATGCAGCGTGTGCGGGCACACCGAACGCGTCAATCGTCCCACGCAAGCCCATTTCTGTTGTGTGTCGTGCGGTCATACGGCCTCTGCTGATACCAATGCAGCGATAAACATTTCCAGGGCTGCTGTCGTACAGCCTATTGTCTCGGAGGCGGCTCTGCCGTCGCGCCAGGGACAAGCCGCCTGACTTTCGTCAGTGCGGTTTATGACTTACCGTTTATTCCTGATCTCCTGGCCGGTCTGGCCCACTATACTGCTCCGACTGCTCCACAAAGAGCAATGCAGCTGCTCCCAACAGCCCCACCTGCTCTCCCAAGTGTGCCACCTCTATCGGCACAGAGCGGTAGAGATCATCGATCACTCGCGATTGTACCACGTTCTGCGCTTCGTCAAGCAGCCACGGGTTAGAAGTCACCACGCTGCCGCCTACCAAGATAATCTCTGGGCTGAAAACGTGCAGGATATTGATCAACCCAATGCCAAGATACGTCGCTTCTTGGTGCATCAACTGTTGGGCAAGCTCATCCCCCTCTTCCGCCGCCCGCGCCACATCTGCCGCCGTGACGCGCTCTGGAGTCGTCGATTGGTGGAGGAGCGAGGCGGGGTGGTCTGGCATTGCCGCCGCGGCCCGACGCGCTAACCCCGTCCCCGACGCCACATATTCCCACGAGAGGAGGTTGTGCGGCTCGACGATCATATGGCCCAACTCGCCACCCGCGCCAAGCCGCCCAAGCAAGAGCTTGCCATCTGTGATGACACCGGAACCTATGCCCGTGCTCACGGTGATGTAGACGAGGTTGTTGTGGCCAACGCCGCCTCCGAAATGCCACTCTCCAATGGCAGCGGCATTCGCATCGTTGGCTATCTTGACCACAAGGCCCGTTTTCGTGGAGAGCATATCGCGGAGTGGCACATCGTGCCAGTTGTGCATGTTGGGGGTTGAGAAGATGATGCCGGTGTCGGGGTTGAGGGGGCCGGGCGAGCCGACTCCAATGCCGAGGAGGTTGCCGTCGGGCGGCAGGAATGACTGCACATGCGCAATGTAGGCAAGCACCTGTTGAATAACCGGATCGGGGTCACTTCGAGTGACGGTCGGCTCTTGTATCTTTGCAAGGATGTGTCCGGTTTGGTCTACCAACGCAGCCCGCGTCTGCGTTCCGCCGATGTCCACGCCAATCACATAGTCCATATCAATTGGCGCAGCGTACTACCGTCGTGAGGCAGCAGAAAATGCGCCACCCTCCTTTCCACAGCACACAATGCCCAATTCCCAACACCTACGCAACATCGCTCTGATACGGTGGTACGGCGTAGCAGTCAATACGTGAGCGGGTAGGATGGGGGCAAGGTTCCCCTCACCCCCTCTCCCGCCTGGCTTATACTATCTTTCCCTATTCCTCATTCCCATCGCCGTGCTGCGGAAGATCTTGCCACCACTCCTGCAATGATTTGGGTGTGGCGGTCGGCTCCTCGGTCGGCTCGTCTGTCGGCTCTGGAGTGGCCGTTGGCTCGTCTGTCGGCTCTGGAGTGGCCGTTGGCTCGTCGGTCGGCTCTGGAGTGGCCGTTGGCTCGTCGGTCGGCTCTTCGGTCACTTCCGCTGTGGGTTCTTCAGCCTCGTCGGTGGCCTCTTCGGTCGGCTCTTCTTCAGTCGCCTGCTCTTCGAGTTGTTCTTGGATGGTCAACTGCTCTTCTGTGAAGGGCAACGGCACGGAAGCAGGGTCAAACTCATCGGAAATAGCGACTTCACCCCGCTCCTGAGCACCCTCAAGATATTGCTCATACCACGGCGTGAACGACTCATCGATGTAAGTGCCCGGGTTGCGGCTTGAGCGCAGTTGCTCAACGCTGTCGAAGGGGCGATCTTCCTCTCGATCCAACACCTCGATCACGTGGTATCCGGCGGGGGTACTGGCCATCACCGGCGTGTTGAGTTCAACCGAGGGGCTGAGGACAACCGTCTCGAATGAGGGGAAGAATGTGCCATTTGGTACCCATCCCAAATCGCCACCGTCCTCCACCGAGGCGAGGTCAGTTGAATATTCTTCTACCGCATCCTCAAACGAGCGCCCCGACTCAAGCTCACTCATCACCTCGTCAGCCGCTTCCTCATCATCCACCAAGATATGCCGCACATGGAACATATCAGCGGTGGTGTTTTGCACAATCATCTTGAGGACAATCTGGCGGCGGGAGATTTTCAGGCGCAGTTGGGTAAGTTCATCGCCGGTTGGGCGTTCCTCTTCCGGCATATTCTGCAACTGCTGCTCAACCTCCATATCGACCTCATTCGCGTCCACACCAATGCCCTGTTGGCTGGCGAGTTGGAGCAAAACCTCCTCTTGGATCAGCTGATCGAAGATGCGCTGCCGAACATCTTGCTCCTCAATTTGCGCGGTAATCTGTTCAACGGTGCTGCCGCGGGCAAACGATTGCGCAATCGCAGGGCCAAGATCGTCCTTCAGCCGCTGCTCGTAGTCATCCCGCGTGATGGTGTTATCCCCAATACGAGCGACAACGTCTGATCCGGCACTGCCATCAGGTACTCTGACTGTCTCAGCAGTATCGCCCGACTCGTCGGCTTGATCCTGATCGGAGGTTTGCCCCTCTTGATCCGTCTGATCCGTCTGATCCATCGCCTGGCCCGCAGGCTGTTCGGCCTGCCCAGCACTGATTTGGGCACCCTGATCCGTGCTTTCACACCCTACCAACGTGCCCACAATGAGCAGCATGGCGAGGGTTGATATCACCCACAGTCTCACATTCATGTAGCAATTTCTCCTTGACGGTTATCGTTCTTTCGACTCCCCAAGCGAGAGAACCGCCATAAATGCTTCTTGGGGAATCTCCACGCTCCCGACCATCTTCATTCGCTTCTTGCCTTCTTTTTGCTTCTCCAAGAGCTTGCGCTTGCGTGTCACGTCCCCGCCGTAGCACTTGCTGAGCACGTCTTTCCGCTGCGCACGCACCGTCTCGCGGGCAATAACTTTGCTGCCGACCGCGGCCTGCAATGGCACATCAAACATTTGGCGGGGGATGAGGGTGCGAAGCTTCTCGACCAACTCTTTACCGCGGTAGTAGGCCGAATCGCGGTGGACGATCAATGACAACGCATCAACCGGCTGCCCATTGACCAAAACATCTAGCTTGACGAGGTTGCTCTCTTGCGAGGCGGCGAAAGAGTAGTCAAGCGAGGCATACCCTTGGGTGCGGCTCTTCAGCTGGTCGTAGAAATCAACCACCATCTCAGCAAGCGGTACGCGGTATTTGAGCAGGACGCGCTGCGGGTCAAGGTAGTCCATCGTATCAAACGTCCCGCGCTTGCCAGTCACCAGCTCCATAATCGCGCCAATATACCGCGATGGAGCGATGATATTGATTATCATCACCGGCTCTTCAACGCTGGCAATCATCCCTGCATCGGGCATATCCGCCGGATTGTCAACCACCACGATTTCGCCATCAGAGCGCAGTACGTGATACTCAACGCTGGGGGCCGTGACCAGCAGTTGGAGCTTATACTCCCGCTCAAGCCGCTCACGGACGATTTCCATATGCAGCAGCCCCAAAAACCCGCACCGAAAGCCAAACCCAAGTGCTGTGCTGCTCTCTGGCTGGTAGGAGAGCGCCGCGTCGTTGAGCTTGAGCTTTTCAAGCGCCTCACGCAGCTCCGTATAGGCATCGCTGTCGATGGGGTAGAGGCCCGCAAAGACCATCGGCTTGGCAGGGCGGTAGCCGGGGAGTTGTTCGGTGGCGGGGTTGTTCTTCAACGTAATCGTATCGCCAACTTGACACTCATCAACCGACTTCAGGCCGGTAGCGATATACCCCACGCTCCCCGCCCACAGCTCTGGAAGCGAAATCATCGCCGGTCGGAAGACCCCAATCTCTAGGACATCGGCTTCGACGCTGGTACCAATCATACGCACGGTGTCATTGCTTGAGAAGGTGCCATCGACCACCCGCACATAAGCAATCACCCCTTTGTATGGGTCGTAGTGCGAGTCGAAAATCAAGGCGCGGGGCGCGGCATCATACTGACCGTGCGGCGGGGGGATTTCGTTGACGATAGCCTCTAGGATTTCGGGCACGCCGATGCCTTCTTTGGCCGATGCAAAGATGATTTGCTCTTTGGGGATGCCAATCACATCTTCGATTTCCTGCGCCACAAACTCTGGCGTTGCCCCCGGGAGGTCTATCTTGTTTATCACGGGGATGATCGCCAGGTCGTGCTCAAGCGCCATGTAGACGTTGGCGAGGGTTTGCGCCTCTATGCCCTGAGCGGCATCTACCACCAACAACGCCCCTTCGCATGCCGCCAATGCACGGCTTACTTCATAGGTAAAGTCGACGTGGCCCGGGCAATCAATGAGATGGAAGGTATAGGTGTGGCCATCTGTGGCGTTGTAGTGCATACGCACAGCCTTGGCCTTGATAGTAATGCCCTTTTCACGCTCCAGATCCATCGCATCGAGGAGCTGCTCACGCCGATCTCGCTCACTAATAGTGCTCGTCATTTCGAGAAGGCGGTCGGAGAGGGTGGTTTTCCCATGATCAATATGGGCAATAATAGAAAAATTGCGAATGTGTTCTTGGTGATCTTGGTTTTGATCCTTTTGATCGTGCATAGGCCGCTCAAGCAGTTCTGTTTTTTGGGCTGGATAAAGGCTGCATCTGTTCGTTGTGAGCAGGATCGCTCTTGCAACAGAAGAATGATAGCAGAGAACACACCCTTGCGCAAGAGCGTGGTTGAGGGGTTGAACGACCCAGCCGCCTCCCCCGCCGCGCGGCAGGCAACTGGGCACTGACATTGCTTTGACATTGCTTTGACATTGCTTTGACATCGCTTTGACATCGCTTTGACATCGCTTTGATGCATTGGGCTATAAACCATTCAGACGGCGAAGCGTGGCAACTCCCTCTGCCCGCGGGACGCGGTGTTGTTCACCGCTCGCCAGCTCCTTAATCACGATCATCCCCTCTGCCACCTCCTCTGGCCCAAGCACCAGCGCATAGGGGATACCCTTCTTATCCGCCTCCTTGAACTGCTTGCCAAGGCTGATGTTGGCATCAAGCGCCGTGACGACATGAAAGTCAGCCGCGCGGAACTCCTGCGCCACCTGCAAGCTTGCCTGGGTATGCGCATCGTCGAATATGGTCACAAAGACGTGGGCGGTGGTGGTGGGGCGTGGGCCAAGCTCCAACTCCTCCATCACGTCGTGCAGCCGGTCGATTCCGAACGCCATCCCGACGGTGGGGATAGGCCGACCCGCAAACATCCCGATGAGGTTGTCGTAGCGGCCACCTCCCAACAACGACCCTTGTGGCCAATGCGACGAAATCGTCTCAAAGACGGTGCCGGTATAATAGGAGAGGCCGCGCGCCAACCGCGGCGAGAGGGTATAGCGCTCTGGCGGGACGTTCATCTCCTGCAGGCCGTTGAGCACTGCGCGGAGGTTCTCAAGCGCCGCCATCGCCCGCTCATCATCGTGGAGGTGGCGGGAGAGTTCGTTGAGGATGTGCTCCGAATCGCCCTCCAACAGCACCATGGCAAGGATACGTTCAGCGCTATCGGCGGTCACCCCGCTCTTTTGCAGCTCTTCTCGCACGCCGTCGGGGCCTATCTTGTCGAGCTTATCGATAGCGCGGTAGACCGCCCCCGCCGCCTCCTCATCAAGCCCACTCACCCGCGCTATGCCGCCCAATATCTGGCGATGGTTGATGAGCGTAGTGAAGGCGGGGAAGCCAAGTGCATCTAGCCCTTCGGTGAGGATGGCAATGATTTCAGCGTCAGCAAGGGGCGAATCGCTGCCAACGATATCGATATCAGCCTGATCAAAGGCACGATACCGCCCGCGCGCCGGACGTTCTCCCCGATAGCTTGGCCCAACTGCATAGCGCCGCCACGGCAATACCAGTTGATTGGCATATTGCGCCACAACGCGGGCCAACGGGACAGTTTGGTCATACCGCAGAGCAAGTCTCCGACCGCCGTGGTCTTCAAACCGATAAATGAGCTTTTCATCCTCGCCCAGCTTGCCCTCCAACGTCTCTGCATACTCCACGATGGGGGTAGAGAGCGGGTCGAAGCCGTGGCGCTCAAAGATGGCCGTGAGCGTGGTGAGGATGTGTTGCCGCAAGAGCATCGCGGGCGGCAAGTGGTCACGCATTCCTTTGATATTTTGCGGTTTTTGTTTCATAAACGCTTATACGGCGAGCATACGCCCCCGCTCGCCAGAACCTACTGCCTGCCGCGGAAGACCCAGCCGCCCCTTCCTCTATATCTGAACCTCTTGGTTTGATATGTCTGTATGATGTCTTGTAGAAGATACTTCCCTTCCGGCACAAGGGAGAGGAAGTCGCAGGTATGGTAGCATGGGCGGGTAGTGTTGGCAAGGGAAGAAAGAATGTAAAGGGAGGGTGGCATGTCGCAAAGAATCAAAAACCATGTATAATCTGCAACTATGAATCCGTTGATTGCTTCATTTGGCTATGCGTTCGCTGGCATCGGCCATATGTTCCGCACACAACGCAACGCTCGCATTCATTTCCTCATTGGGTTGTGCGCGTGTGCCCTTGGATCGTTTCTTCCTCTCGCCCGCTGGGAGTGGGCTATCTTGGTTGTAATGTGTACACTCGTGATAGCCGCCGAGGGCCTCAACACCGCCATAGAGGCGACGGTTGACCTCGTGGCGACCGATTATCACCCCCTTGCGCGGGTTGCCAAGGATGTGGCTGCGGGGATGGTGCTGTTGTGTGCGTTTGCTGCTGTTATCATTGGGTGTATTATCTTTTTGCCACACCTGTGGCCTCGCTTCTGTGCGATTGTTGGCATACCAACGTAGGAAGCGCTTTCGATAGAGAATAGAGAAACAACAAGGCTGGTTTATGCTACCTTTGGTTCGTCAGACAAGACACCTCCGCCGTTACCGCCAGATCGCCCAAGTGCTTGGGCATCATGGCTTCGGGTATATTCTTGAACAGCTTGGGCTTACCAACTTACTCTCGCTCCCGCGCCGCGCCGTGTTGCGCGTCCCGCCTCCGCAGCGCATTGGGGCGGCAGAGCGGCTGTGCCAGGTGCTCATCGATCTTGGCCCGACCTTCGTCAAGATCGGCCAATTTTTGAGCACCCGCGCCGATCTTCTGCCCCCCAACCTCATCACCGAGCTTGAGAAGCTCCAGGATACGGTGCCGCCCTTCCCCAGTGAAGAAGCGATTGACGTGATTGAGAGTGAATTGGGTCAGTCTATCCATCAACTCTTCAAGCACTTTGAGCGGGAGCCGCTTGCCGCCGCGTCGCTTGGCCAAGTCCACGGGGCGATCCTCCACACGGGGGAGCATGTGGCGGTGAAAGTACAGCGTCCTGACATCGCGACGCTTATCGAGACTGACCTGGCGGTGCTTGCTGACCTGGCGGCGCTTGCCCAAGAGCGTACGCTCATCGGTGAGCAGTATGACCTCAATGAGCTGGCGTGGGAATTTAGCACCACCCTCCGCCGCGAGCTTGACTACAAACGCGAAGGCCGCAATGCCGAACGGTTCCGCCGTATCTTTGCCGACTCCGATTATGTGGTCATCCCGACCATCTATTGGGACTATACGAGCAACCGCGTCCTGACGACACAGCGGTTCTACGGCGTCAAGATCAACCAAGTCCAGAAGCTCAAAGAGAAGGGTATTGATCCGGTTATCCTCTCACGAAACAGCACACAGGTCATCTTTCAGGAGATCTTTAGCGGCTTTTTCCACGCCGACCCGCATCCGGGAAACTTCTTTGCGCTTGAGGGCGAACGCATTGGCGCGGTAGACTTCGGCCAAGTGGGCATTATGGATCGCGAAATGACCCGCCAAGTGATGTTTATGGTTTCCGGCATCATCGACCGCGACCCAGATAAGTCGTTGCGGGCATTGGTTGGGCTTGGGATGCTAGAGCGCCAAGAGATTGATAGTGCCGTCCGCCGCGATATGCAGCTCTTCATTGATAGCCTTTCGGGGCAGTCGCTTGATGCCATCTCGGCGCACGTGGCGGGGGGAGAACTCTTCGCGATTGTGCGGCGCAACCGCTTGACCATGCCCGGGCCGGTTGCCACCCTGCTCAAGGCCATCATCATGATGGAGGGCATTGGCTTGCGGCTTGACCCCAACCTGAACGTCTTCAAAGTGGCCAAACCCTATGCGCAAAAGGCGTTGGTGGAGGAACTCTCCCCCAAAGTCATGCGCGCCCGGATGTGGCAACAAACCCGCATCGTGGGCGAGACCGCGCTTGAGCTTCCTGAGCAGTTTGGCAATATCCTGCGGCGGCTCAACAAGGGCGAATTGCACGTCCGCACCCACGAGATGGAATTACGCAGTCTGTCGCGCTCTATCGTCAGCGCGGCAAACTATCTTGCGCTCTCTATCGTGCTGGGGTCGCTGATTATTGGGCTTGGCTTTATTGCCGTCGCAATAGGGATTGGCGGGTGGGGAGGGCCTATCCCCACCGTGCTGATGGTCATGGCTGCGTTGGGCGCATTGGTCGCGACCCTTTTCTTGGGGTTGGCGCTCTTCCGAGGGAGCGATATCTAGAAACAACCGCTCATGGCTAACCATCTCTACTCCTCAGACCAGAAAGGCAGCTATTTACTGCTTTTCCGCCTTGAGGAGGATCAATCCCACATCACCATCGGGAAGCTTGGCACATTTGATTTTGTTGCCGGATGCTATCTCTACGTTGGGAGCGCCTTTGGGAGTGGTGGCCTGGCCGCACGGCTGCGCCACCACCAAAAACGGCATAAACCGCGCCCGCATTGGCACATCGACTATCTGCGCCCCCACCTGCAATTGACAGAGATATGGGTGATAGCCGGGCCGCTGAAGTTGGAGCACTCTTGGTGCCGCGCCCTGACGAACATCCCCGACACGACCATCCCCGTGCCGCGGTTCGGCGCAAGCGACTCGACGTGTGCGGCGCACCTTTTCTATCGCCAAAAGCGCCCCTCCACCTCAAACCTGTTTGATGCGCTGTTTGATAGCGTCCCATTTGACCACCCCAATGCCCAAAACCTCTCGATTGAGGTGCACCCTCATCAAGAGACCGCTTCGTAGCATTTGGGGGCTTGCTTCTTTGTTGCGCACTTCTTGTGGAAGGGGCACGATGGGCACTGAGGAAGAGACATGTCGTCCTGCGGCTCTTCTGCCACCGCCACGCGCCCTTTGCGCTCCAGCGTCAGCAGCATCCCTTCGAGGGTTGGTAGGTCGATGTTGGTTTGTTGGCTCAAAAAAGAAAGCGACACCGGCGCTTGGTATCGCTTCAATGTGGCCAAAATGAGGTCAAGCATAGGGCTTTTGTATCCTGCTCTGTCTTGCTTTGTCCGATGTTTCTATGATGTTTCTATATGCGTTGGCTACCCTAATCCCAGTAGCTTGCCGCCCTGGAATACCACAAATGCGACGATCCACGCAATCGCGAGCTGGCCGAAAATACTCACCCGCGTCCACTTCGCACCGAACTCATGCCACTCTGCCGCTACCGCGACCATACACGGCGTATAGAGCAGCACGAAGACCATAAACGCCAATGCTGCTAATGCCCCGTGGCCGCCGCTGCTCTGCTCAAAGCTGGTTTGTATGGCGAGCATGAGGTTAGAGGGGGCGTTTTCTTCTTCGCCGCCGCCCACATTAATACCGAATACCCCCGGAATTGCCTTGAATGCATCAACAATTGCCGTCCCCAAGCCAACGAAAATACCTTGTACATCCTCAACGAAGGTGGTTGGCTCCGCAGCTTCCTCCTCATCAACGTGGTAGATTTGCGCCATCGTGCTGATGACGACCTCCTTGGCTACAAAGCCGGTGATGAGCGACCCACTCGCCTCCCAACTGCCGAAGCCCAGCGGCTCAAAGACCGGCGCGGCAATCTGTGAGATGGTCGCAAACGCACTCTGGTCAAGCTCTGCATCGGCGAATGAGCCGGTGCCGCCGGTCGGGGTGGCAACCAAGAACCAAATCACGATACTGGTCGCCAGGATGACCGTCCACGCCTTCTTGAGGAAGGCAGATGAGCGCTCCCACATCAGAAACCAGATATTCCGAAAGGTCGGCAGACGGTAGGGAGGCAACTCCATGATGAAGGGCGATTGCGTTTTGGTCTTGAAGACGGTGTGTTTGAGGATAATACCAAGCACTACCGCCACCGCAATCCCCAACAGATACATCCCCCATATCACCAGCCCGCTGAAGGCCGGAAAGAAGACTGCCGCCATCAGTACATAGACCGGCAACCGTGCACCACAGCTCATAAAAGGTACGAGCAACCCCGTCAAGATGCGGTCTTTCTCGTTTTCGAGCGTTCGGGTGGCATAAAAGGCCGGTACCGTACAGCCAAATCCCACCACCATCGGCATAAAGCTCTTGCCGTGTAGGCCAAGCGCGTGCATCAGGCGATCCATCACGAAGGCCGCCCGCGCCATATAGCCGGAGTCTTCTAGGATGGCGAGGGCGAAGTAGAGCGACATTAAGACCGGCACAAAGACCAAAACACCCCCAACCCCCGCAATCACCCCATCGACGAGCAGCCCCTCAACCCACGTCCCGCCAAGACCCGCCAAATGAAGCAAGGCGACGACCCAGTTGGTGAGCGGGCCGCCAATGACCCCATCAACCCAATCGACAAAGGGGCCTGCTACATCGGTCGTCACCTTGAAAACAACCCACATCAGAGCGAGGAATATCGGGATACCAAGGAGACGATGCGTCACGATTTTGTCTATCTTATCCGACGCCGTCTCACGTGAGTAGTCGGGCCGCACCACGGCAGACCGTACCAGTGAGGAGATAAAGTGGTAACGCTTATCGGTCAGGGCAATATCAAGGTCATCTTCGTAGGAGGTGTGGAGGTGGTTCTCGCAAAAGCGGAGCGTCTCAAGCACATATTCGCCATTCCGCGCACCGCGCACCCGTTCTATCATGGTGGGGTCGCCCTCCAGCAGCTGAATCGCCAACCACCGCGGGTGATACATATAAAACAGCTCTGGCGACTGCTTAATCGCTTCGCTGAGATAGGTGATGCCCGTCTCTATCTGCTCCCCATAGGAGACATACACTGGCTGAGAAAATGTTGTGGTATTGGTCGTCATACTGCCTTCTCCCGTTCTTCAGCAGAATGTATCGGTTGATGGTTCAACGTTTTCTGCGTGTTTGTTAGTACATTCGCGGCCTGAGGGGCGATAATTGCCTCCTTCAGCGCAAGCAACCCCTTCCCGCTACTCGCCACCATAGGGATGACGGGAATACCATGGAGCATCCGCGAGAGCTGCGCAGTGTTGATAGCAATCTCCCGTGCCTCCGCAACATCCATCATATTGAGCGCCAGAATGACCGGAACAGTCGTCTCCAAGATTTGGACGGTCAGGTAGAGGTTGCGCTCAAGGTTCGCCGCATCAACCACGTTCACGACCGCATTGGGGCGCTGCTCAACGATATAATCGCGGGCGATCTGCTCCTCAAGCGAGTAGGCGGAGAGGCTATATGTCCCTGGCAGGTCAACAATATCGACCTCTTGGCCATTGTGCTTCAGGACACCCTCTTTTTTCTCAACCGTTTTCCCCGGCCAATTGCCGACGTGCTGCCGCGAACCGGTCAGCGCATTGAAGATGGTGCTTTTTCCGGCATTGGGGTTGCCTGCGAGCGCAATTACGCGCCGTGTCATGCTTGAGCCTCCTGTTCTGTGGTCAAAAGGGGTGATGATTTTGGGGATTCACTCTTCTCCGGGGCTTCTTCGGGGAGCAGGCGGACAAAAACCTTATGCGCAAGCCCGCGCTCTACCACCAGACGGGTATCATTCATCGCAACCAATAATGGGCCATTGCCCTGCTGCTGAATAACCGTCAGGTGGATGCCAGCCGCGAGGCCGAGGCTTGAGAGGCGGCGAGCAACGCATTGACCCGCCGCCACATCAACAACCTGGGCACGCTGTCCAGGCGGTACCAGAGAGAGCCGAAGTAATGGCTCACCTGATAAACGGCGGCGATGAGGACGGTGGTGGTTGCACTCGTGGTCTTGTTCGTGGTCGTCATGATGATCATGGCAATCTCCACGGCAACCGCAGTGGTCATGATGGCTCATGCTGATACCTCCACAACGATATCTTTCGCTTCAGACTTGCGCAATGAGAGCTGATACCCCTTCACAATAAGCTCAACCGGATCACCAAGCGGAGCCACCGCCTTGACTTTGACCACTTCCCCTGTGACCAGCCCCATGTCAAGAAGACGGCGACGGGTGGCTTTTTCCCCGCCAACACGCACAATCGTCGCGGTTGCCCCGACGGGGACGTTGGATAAGAGCGTTTGGTTTGCATTGACGACCATGTAGGTTCCTTCCCGAATAGTCTTTTGTTTGGTAACCCTAATTTGTTCCAAGGTTTTAGGTGTATTGTTTTGGTTACCCTTATGATTTGTGTATTATACAGAAAACCTGATGGTTGTCAAGCCGATTTTTGTTATGATAGTTAAAATAGGTTATAATAATCTTAAGGGGGTGCCTTACAATAATGAACGCTACTGCTCTACCAAGGCCTCCAACTGCGCCTCCGCCCGCTCCCGCCACTCAGACGCCGGTGCTTGGTTGATGGTGCGTATGAAGGCGGTGCGGGCGGTTTCAACCCTCCCCAACGCGGCAAACGCCATCCCCTGGTAGTAGGATGACTCTGCTCCGCCCCCATACAATTGCGCGGTGGCGGCAGCTTCAATCACGGTCATATAGTCTCCGCACGCATATGCCGCAGCAGCAAGGGCTGTCCACGTATCGGCGCGTGTCGGCAGCCTATCAACGGCAATGTGCGCGGCGGGCAACCCCAATGGACACGTCCCATACCCCGTGTCAAGGTAGAATTGTGCCGCAAGCAACGCATATTTTCCGCGTTGGGCAGCAGGAGCACGGGCAATCGCCTGCTGATAAACTTCGCTGGCGTGGTGATAATCGGCTTGGGCAAGGTACCATTGTGCCCAGGCGAGGAGGGTGTTGGGGTCGCCGCCCGCGGCCAGCGTCAGCTTTTCAAGGTGAGCCTGTGCACTGCTCATATCACCGGCCTGCAGATAGCCAAGCACCAGCATCGACCGCAGTGCAGGGACAGCCGGATACCGCTCTACAATCGTTTCCAACGCCGCCAGCGATGCCACCTCAAATTGCCCATCAGCCCGCTGATTATCGGCGCGCCACTGCGCATAGGCGGTAAAGGCGGCGACATTTTGGCTATTGGGCGCGGCGGCGGGGATATGCGCAAAACTGCGGATGGCAAGCTCGGGGTGGCCGCGTTGGAGGTAGAATTGCCCCAATAGTTGCAAACGCTCGTATATAGGCTCTTCTATCGCCAATATCGCCGCAAGTTGGCCCGCATCATCCTGCCCCACCTCCCCGCTGATGGTCGGCAGGAGGGGGGAGAGGAACGGCTCAAGTGAACGGATAGCCTTATTTCTTTTGGTGTGCCTAAAGAAATACCATCCGGCGAATGGGTCATCGGGAGTGGGGGCGGTGGAGCGGTAGGGAGGGCGGAGGGGGAAGTCTTCCTGAAGGGCAATACGGGCAATGATAGGGGTCTCAATGGCGGTCAGGAAGGCAAATCGGTAGCGGGCAAACTGCTGCCACGACCGCGGCAGAGGAAGCATCAAACCGGCGCGGTATTCGGCCTCTGCATCGCGATATTGGCGCTTTTGGAGGTGATATTCCCCCGCCAACACCCGCGCCACGCCCTCAAACGGCGCAAAGCTCTCAGCCTCTTTGGTATGTTCGCCTTGCAGATGGGCTAGATGGCGTAGGTAGAGGAGCGCAATCGTACGCTCTTCCCCCGCCACACCCGCCGCCAAACTACGCTGTATCATCGATTGGGCGGTGGGGTACTCTCCACGGAGGGTATGCACCACTCCAAGGCGCAAAAACAGCCGTGCGTCTGCGCTGTCGTCGGGAGGGGGAGACGTGTCGTCAGGAGCGGTATCACGATGACGGGCCGCCAACGTCCGGTAACGCTCATATGCCTGATGGTAATGGCGTGCGGCGAAGAGCGAATCGGCTTGGTCGAGGGGAGTGGGGGGCGGTTGAAGTATGATCCACCCGCCCACGCCAACCAATATCAGTAAGACGCTTCCGAATGCGAGCGAAGGCAGGTACCGCGCGGCACAGAGAGAACGTTGGAGTGAAAAACGTCGTCGGAGCGTCCAAAAGCGTCGGTAAAGAAACAATATGCTTGCGAAATGGCGGGCCGTGTGGAAGCGTTTAGGGCTTCCTGAAGGCCTTTTTACGGGTGATCACGCCGATGACGCAACGACCACAGCAATGCCAAAGCCGCCGCCACCCATGCCCGCGATGCATCTTTGTCGTGGCCCTTGAGCCGCAGCTGCACACCACCCAAGAACAGCCCACTCGCCACAATCCCCCCTGCTAAGCGGTCTGTCGAGTGCTCAACGCGCCGAACCATCCGCTCAATGCGCCCAAACTCAACGCGTGTCCGTATTTCGCCGCGGTTGGCGGCCTTATAATAGGCATCCATTTGGCGCGGCAGAGTGAGCAAAATCTGCCCCAACTCCTGCGCCTCCTTCTGGATGGCCTGGAACCAATTCCCGTCTTCGCGCTCGTTGTCAAGCATCTTGCGGGCAAAGGGCCGCAACGACTCAAAGAGGTTGATTTGCGGGTCGATCTCGGTCGCCAGCCCGCTCACCATACTAATCGCCCGCCCAAGATAGAGCAGGTCTTGCGGGATTTGGAAGGGCAAATCGTAGACGAGATCGCGCGTCTCCTCAAAAATCTCCTCCACATCGAGGTTGTTGATCTCTTGCACCGAGCGGTCATATGAATGCCGCAGCATCACCTGGATGGCCTGCACGATGGGCCGCCGGTCGGCACCTGAGCGGAACATCTTCAGCTCATACAGCGCGTCTACGATGCGTTCGGCATTGTTCGTTGCCAGCCCCAAAATACCACTACGGACGGTCTCCATCGTCGTGGGTGGCAGTTCGCTGACCATCCCAAAATCGACAAAAATGAGCGTAAATGGCGTGCCGCCGTTCGACTCGCGGCCGTTGGTTGTCCACGACATGGTGCGCAGGGTGTCAGCCTCCATCACGACGGGCGGCTTTGAGGGCGCTTCGGGGTCGATGTGGACAAAGAGATTTCCGGGGTGTGGGTCGGCATGGAAGAAGCCGTCGATAAAGAGCTGCTTGAGGTAGGTCTGGTTGAGCCGATCGGCAAGCTCGTGGCTATCGATGCCCGCCTCTTTGAGCGCCTCTCTATCGGTGATTTTGATGCCGGAAATGCGCTCCATCACCAGGACGCGGCGGGTTGTCGCCTCTTTGATGGGATAGGGCACGTAAATGCCTTGCACACCCTCAAAGTTTTCTCGGAAACGCTCCGCATTGTTGGCTTCCTGGATGTAATCAAGCTCACGCCGCAGCACGCGGGCAAATTCCTCGTGAAGCGCCATCACATCCGCGCGCTTCTTGACCGCCGAATAGTCCTTGATAAGGCGCAATACCCACTCCACTGCGCTGAGGTCGACCGCGATGATCTCTTCAATGTGGGGCCGCTGCACCTTCACCGCGACTTGGGTGCCATCGTGGAGCGTGGCAAAATGCACCTGCCCAAGTGATGCTGCCGCCACACACTCTTGGTCGAAGTGGCGGAAGACTTTGTGGATAGGGCGGCCAAAATCCTCCTCAATCAGCTTGAGGACGTGGGAGACTGGCGCAGGAGGAACCTCATCCTGCAGACCGGCAAGCTCAAACCGTATCTCATCGGGGATGATATCGGCACGGGAGCTGAGAAATTGCCCAAACTTAATCTGCATCCCGCCCATATCAACGGCAAGCCGGCGGAAGCTCCGTGCCACAAACACCCATCGTTGCATGGCGGTGCGGCGGACATACCAACGGGTCAGCCGAAACCGCGCCAGAAAGATATCCCACACATAGGTCTGCGCCACCACGCCCAAAAAGAAGAATAACCCGCGGAGAAAGCGAATGCGAGGGCGGAAGGTTGGCTGTGTGGCGGTATGACGCGCCGTGCGGTGGGATGACCGCGGTGGCTGTTGGGTTGTCTTTTCCTGATGTATACTCGTTTTCTGCACGAAAGACCCTATATTGTTCCGAGACGAGCGACGTTCTCTTACACATTCCTAATATCTTATCCGTATAGTACCATATTTTTGTTTGGCCGTGTGGCGGTGGCAATGAGAAGCGACGATAGGCCAATGAAAGGCATTAGTGAGGACGCTGCCCCACCTGCTTATACACCGCCAACGTCCGTTCTGCCGCCTGCTTCCACGTAAACCGCTGTGCTTGTGCTATCCCCCGTTCCCGCAGATCGGCGGCGAGGTCAACATCATCCAGCAGCCGCATAATCGCGTTGGCAAAGCCTTCGGCGTCGTGCGGGCTGACCATCAACCCCGCCTCGCCAACCACCTCCGGCAAGCTAGAGCTGTTTGACGCAACCACAGGCGTTCCGCAGGCCATCGCTTCGAGCGGCGGCATGCCAAAGCCTTCGTAGATGGAAGGGAAGACAAAGACGCTCGCAGCCGCATACCACAGCGGCAGGTCTTCCTCATCAAGGTAGCCCGCAAACCGCACACGGTCTTGCAAACCCAACTCCTCAAGCCGCCGAAAGACTGGCTCATACATCCATCCTTTCCCGCCCCCAATGACGAGCGGGATTGTGCGGCCCTTGCGCTCTTTCAAGATGCGGTCGTAGGCCTCAAGTAGGGTAATAATGTTCTTGCGCGGCTCTAAGGTGCCAACATAAAGGATAAATTGCTCTGGTAGGTTCTTGATGCGCCGAAATGCTTCAAGTGTGGCGGTCTCTGGCGGGCGAAAATGCTCCCGCGGCGCATCGTAGGTCACGGTAATGCGCTCTTCCGGCACGCCGATCAGTCCCGCCACCTCTCGCTTGGTATGCTCGGAGACGGCAAAGATATGAGCCGCTTTGCGGGCACTGATGCGAGTGGCAAAGTCAAGGTAGGTGCGGTTGTATGAGCGGAAGGTCTGCGGGAAACGGATAAATGCCAGATCGTGCACGGTGATGACCGTCGGCACAGGAGAGGCAAACGGCGCGACATTGAGCATACCATGGAAGAGATCTGCCCCAATCGCGTGCATCAGGAGCGGGGCGAAAAACTGCTCCCAAGGGATGCGCACCCGCGGGTTGATAGTTGGGAAGAAACTTGGGTGAACGGCGATGTGCGGGGGAAGCCCCAACGCCTCCCCAGTGAGGCCGCGGGTGGTGTAAATACTGTAGCGGTTGCTTCGGTCGAGGCGGGCAAGCTGCTGCAAAAGCTGCTCGATGTAGTGGGAGACCCCCGCACGACGAAACGAACGGCTATGTGCTACGAGATGGGCGTTGATCGCAATATGCATGTTATAATGCCGTCAGTAGATTTCACCGAATCTTACCACAGGATGCTAGTTAGAGGCATATGAAGGATGTGGAATGATCCCCAGGTCGTTCGTCGGGTAGTACAACACCCACGCTTGCCCAATAACATGGTCAAGGGACAGGGAATCCCACTCACGCGAATCGCTACTGTTCCCACGGTTATCACCCATGACGAAGATGGTACCCGGCGGCACGACCACCGGCCCGCGGTCGCATTTGCTGCCGGTGTTGCAGTAGGTGGGGTTGCTCGGCATGGTGTCGTTGTTGATCAGATACGGCTCTTCTAGCCGTTGGTCATCAACATAGACAAAGCCATCGCGGACTTCGATGGTTTCGCCGGGTAGGCCAATCACGCGCTTGATGTAGTCTTTGCTGGGGTCTTTGGGATATTCAAAGACGACGATATCGCCACGTTCTGGCATCCCCAAGGGGTAAACCACACGTGGGGAAAGATGTTCGTAGCCGGGGAGCAGTCGCATCGGTGCATTGAGGTCGAAATGAAAGTAGACCAGCTTGTTGACCAAGATATATTGCCCCCCATGCAGCGATGGTTCCATACTGGAGCCTTCGATCTTAAAGTTTTGCACCATGCTTCGGACGATCACGAAGACCAGCAAGATATAGATCGCCGTCTCCAGCAGCTCTTTGGCGGCGCTGCGGATGGTCAGCGTGGGGTTTGGTTCTGAATCTTGTATATCGAGATATTCCCATGTATTCATATTACATCACTCACCTTAGTCAGCTACCCAGGGCTAAAGCACCTGGGCTTGTGCTCGCTCCTCCACCCGTCG
>CAZGLO010000038.1:0-34485 GCA_964526735.1 uncultured Chloroflexaceae bacterium
ACGGGTGGAGGAGCGAGCACAAGCCCAGGTGCTTTAGCTCTGGGTAGCTGACCGCTCTTTCTCTCGCTCTTTCTCTGGTTGAGCGTGAGCGGTTCGAGGAACAATGCATGAGCACCGTCGTCCGGCGTGTTGGGTGATATCTTACCACGTATGACAAAGGGCAGGCGTGCTCCCCCCGCGGAGATAGCCGGATCATTCGGATCGTACACTCCCAACGATATCCATATGCGGCCGTCGGGGGTATTGAGAATGTCGGAACTATTTGGTATGGGCACCGGATGCACCCAATAGTAGTACCGCCCCGCCTGCCACGCGCTGGTGGGTTCGTGCGGGTTGAGGAGCGGCACATCAAGCTGCGCCACCCGTTCCCCCTGCTCATCAAAGACGTGCACAAAGAGCGAATAATCCTGCTCCATCGCCTTATGAGCGTGCCATTGCAGGGTGAGGGTCAATGCGCCGGTCTCACGAAGTGCCGATGTCTCGATATCATACCCGTGAATGCCAAGCACATCACCAAAGGTCGCATCAAGTGGCTTCGGCATAGAGCGCGGCACCTGATAAATCCACGCATACTCAACCCCGTGCAAATTGACGATGTGTAAGGGTTTTTGCGGGCCGTAGAAGAAATCGCGGTAGGGAGGTGGCAATTGTCCCCACTGCATATGCCGAAAATAGACCACCAGATACCCCGCCTGATCCGGCAATTCACCATCTTCCCGCCGCGTCGCGTAGGCATACTCTTTCAGGTAGGGGTTGAGGAGCGTGTCGAGGCGGCTGACCGTCACCACACTCGTGATATCCGGCTGCTCATTGAGCCAATCAGCGACTTGATCCAGCCCTTCCCCCCACCCCGCCAGGAACGTCTCTACCCCCGCCTGAGCGCCTCCCAATGCCTGATTGAAGTAGGTGATGGAGTAGGGGTGATACCAGAATGCGTTGATAGCCGCCACAAGCATCACGCCGCTTAGGAGGATGGTCGGGGCCGTCTGCATGGTTACCCGCCGCCGTAGGCCAGAGAAACGCGGTAAACGTGATAAACGTGATAATCGTTGCCATAGCTGCTGTACCCCATTGGGGAGCGGATGGGCGATACGGGTCTGATAAGTATAGCGGATGAAATGGGCGAGGTTGACAAGCCGTGGCGGCAGCCATCCCGCGCCCCACACCAGCCCAACCGCGGCCAAGATATCGACCGAGGGGAAGACCGGCACCAGATAGCGATTAAACTTGAGGGGGAAGATGCTCATCGCCGCGACAAAGACCACCGTCCACCCTGCCAGCAGCCCTATTTCCCGCCACGACGGCCCAAGTGTCTGGCCAAGTGTCTGGCCGCGGTGCCAGACGAACGGTAGTAAGAACAGCCCAAGCAGTGACCACGGCGTGGTGCGCATCGCCAGCGCGACGGGGTAAAAGCGTATTCCGGGCGCTTCATTCTTCTCCCCAAGGAAGAAATTGCCCATCATATGGGGGTTACCGCCCTCCACCTCCGCGCCATACTGCATCGCCTCAAAGGCGCGAATAGGGCTTTCCCAAAACGTCGGCCAGAGCGCCACCACCGTAATCAGCACCACAATGCCCCATACTCCAAGCCGGATAGCCAGCGGGAGGAGGTAGTGGGTGAGCGGTTTGGGGGTATGCTGCTGCTCATGGAGCACAAACGACAGTGCCATCAGCCCAATGACGGGAAATAGCCCTAATGCAGGCAACTTGCTCAAAACCGCCAAACCTGCACAGATTGCGGACGCGATGAGCCACATCATGTGGCGGTGGCGGTACCAGTAGAGGCTCGCGGCAAGGAGGCTCAATGTGGCAAATGTCGCCATGAGCGCGTCCATATGGATGACGCGGCTAAATGCGATTAGGAAGGGGTCTGTTGCCCACAAAAACGCCGCCAATGCCGCGATGTTGGCGGGGAACAGTCGTCGGAGCATCCAGTAGGCCAGGAGAATACCAAGCGTGGTGACAAGCGCAAACGGTAGCCGGTTGAACATCAGGGTGAGGGCGTAGGTTTCGTGGTGCAGCAGCCCGACCGCAAACACCGCCCGCCGCAATGCCACCCCCGCGCTGCCAAGCCACATCGTTGTGATGGCGGGGTGGCCCATAAAGGGCGTATCCGCATACTCGCCCGTCTGCAGGACGCGCAAAAACCGATAGGAGTTGGGTACCCAAGTCGTTGCCTCATCCACGGTGAGATAGCCACCCAGATCGAGCACTCGCAGCAACAAAGCAACAAGGCCAATCGCGAGGTAGCTCACAACCACCCACTTCCTGGATGCGAAGAGCGAGGGCAAGATGGATGACGAGGGTGATGAGGGCGATAGAGACGATGATGAAGATGATGAAGATGATGAAGATGATGTAGCCATAGATGAGGTCGTATCGTGTGTATTCATAGGTCAAACCACCCGCGCAACCGCATAATCACGGGCAATTGCTCCTGCTGTGCTGTGTTTCCAACCGTCAACCGCTCCAATACCAAAACATGTGCGCCATCGTCCGGCGGCTGAGAGGCCGTTTCAGGCTGTGCAGACGTGTTTGTCGGTGCTTCAATGGGCAACCGCGAGAAATCCTGCGGGTCATACACGCCCATCATCGCCCAATACCCCCCTGAAGGCAGATCATTGGGCAGTGGCAAGGGGTGTGTCCAAGGCTGATACCGACCCACCTCCCACGCCGACGTTGGCTGATTGGCGGCCCCCCGCAATGGCACATCAAGCTGGCCAACCCGTTCCCCGCCATCGCTCAGGATATGCACAAAGAGATGGTAGTCGGTGGGGAGCGGCGCATGAGGAAGCCATTGCGCCGTAATCGTTATCATACCGCTGCCGCGGATGGCGGACGTATCAACCCCATAGCTGTGCAGCTCAAGCCGCTCTCCAAAGCGCACGGTGGCATCGTGTTCCATGTGCTCCATAGGCTGCGGCACATCGTAAATCCACGCATACTCAACCCCGTGGATCGAGACGGTGTGGAGAGGCGGGGCGTGGTCGTGCATTTCTCGGTAGGGTGGCTCTAATGCGCGTTGGGCCTGGCTGCGGTAAACAACCACATACCCCGCGCCGTCTGGCAACCTCCCGCGGTCATCCGCCTCCGCATAGCCATCTCCCGCCAGCAGCGGGTTGAGGACGGAAGACCAGTGCGTGATGGTGGTGACATGTTCGCTATCCGGCTGCACATTGAGCCATTCGGCGACCTGGTCGAACCCTTCGCCCCACCCCGCCAGGAAGGTGTTGGCCCCTGTTTGCGCCCCTCCAAACAGCTGATTAGCCGCCGCAATGCTGTAGGGATGATACCACACTGCATTGACAAACGCGATAACCGCAATCGCCCCCCCAATGAGTTCGGTAAGATGGCGTTGGCGTTTCCCATCCCAATGGCGAATGCGCGTCATCTGTTGGAGCCGCTCCACTCCCCATATCAACCCCGCCGCCGCAAGTATATCAACGCTCGGAAATGCAGGCACCAGGTAGCGATAGTGCTTTTTGGGGAAGAGGCTCATCCCAACGATAAACAGCAGCACAAAGCCAATCAGCAGGAGAATGGTGTGGCGGGTTGGCTTGGGGAGAGGCCGGAATGTGGGTGATAGCCGCCATAGCCCTATCGGCAGCAGCACAAGGCCAAATAATGACCACGGCGTAGTGCGCAGGATGAGCGCGACGGGGTAAAACGTGGGGCCAGGAACATCCACCATACGGCCCAGAAAGAAATTCCCCCACATATGAGGCTCGCCGCCTTCCGATTGCACGCCAAACCGCACCGCCTCGACCACACGACCTATATCGACCCACGCCGTTGGCCAGCACAGCACGAACGTCGTCAAGAAAATAGCGCTCCACAATGCTAAATATGCGGCTTGTTGTCGTCCATGTCGTTGATAGTGTCTTCGCCACCCCCCCCTGCGTTGACGCTGATCGGCAGGCTCAACGACACGAACGACACAATCGATATCTTCAATGACAGGATGCTGTTCAGGGCGTCTCCACACCGCTGCAATCGCCAATATGCCTACAAGCGGTATCACGGCCATTCCGGGGAGCTTGCTCAACACGGCCAACCCTGCCATCACCGCCGAAAAGAAAAGCCATCGCAGTGGGGGGCGCTGTGGGAGAGGGAGAGGAGGACGTGGGCCGAACCAAAACAGTGCCGCGCTCAACACGCTTAGCGTGGCGAAGGTGCCAGCAAGCATATCGACATGCAGGACGCGGCTAAATGCGATGATAAAGGGGTCTGTCGCCCATAGCCACGCAGCAAGTGCCGCGATGAGGGCGGGGAACAGCCGTCGCAGAAACCAATAACCAAGCATTATCCCCCCGATATGCACGAATACGGTCGGGAGGCGGTGCAGCAAGAGTAGCGTCTCGTAGGTCTCATAGCGCAGGATGCCGTTCTCAAAGAGGAATGTGCGCAATTTGATGCCCGCGCCGCCAAGCCACATCGTCGTGACGCCCGGATGGCCAACAATCGGCACCTCGCTGAAGTCAAGGGTCTGCAAAGCATGCAAAAACTGCTCTGAGCGGGGTATCCAAAATTTTGCTTCGTCAATCGTCACGAAGGTGCCGAGATCACCCACTCGCAGCAGCAGCGCCACAAGGCCAATCACCAGATAGCTGGCGGCATGCCACGAGATATGCTGCGAAATGGGCGAGGGCGGGGGAGTGGGCGGGGTGTCACATTCATCCGCCGCGCTTGCTTGGTATGACATGGGTATCCTTCAGGGCTAGGGCACGAGGGAAATCACCAATATCCCCCATCGTGCCGCGTTATCCTAGCATATTTGCTTTGAGTACGCAATGAGGCTACTATAGGGCGTTTGCGGGAAGGGCGAGCGTTCTTCCCCAACCTTGGAATCACCCTAGCAAATAAGGGACATTATTTCCCTATGACTTGGTTCATTTTTGCCTTTCTGACGGCGATATTCGAGTCAACAAAGGACATCGCCAGCAAGAAAGCGCTCCTCCATTCAAACTCATTCGTTGTGGCGTGGTCGTGGATGGTCTTCCCGCCATTTTTTGTCGCCCCGCTCTTGCTTTTCACCGGCTTCCCAGAGGTCGATAGCCAGTTTTGGATAGCGGCGGTGGCTATTGGGCTGTGCAACACGCTCTCGTTCAACCTCTATATGAAGGCGATCATGTCGTCGGATCTCTCTATGACCGTCCCGATGATTGCCTTCACGCCGCTCTTCTTGCTGGTGACTTCTCCAATCATTGTGGGGGAATTCCCCGACGCGATGGGGTTGATCGGGGTGCTTCTGATTGTACTTGGCTCGTATGTGCTGAATATTGGGGAGCGGCACAATGGCTTCGCAGCGCCCTATAAGGCATTACTGCGGCAGCAAGGGCCACGGTTGATGTTGGGAGTGGCGTTTATTTGGAGTATCGCGGCGAATATCGATAAGGTGGGGGTGCTGCATTCATCTCCCCTGGCCTGGATATTGGTTGCTGATACGGTGACCGCACTCTTTATGACGCCTTTGGTGCTGTGGCAGGTGGGGAAGGTCAGCGAGGTGGGGCGCGGCTTTCGCTATCTCATTGTGATTGGGCTGTTGAGTACGTTGGTGTCGCTCTCGCAGATGACCGCCATCACGATGACGCTTGTGGCCTATGTGATTGCCGTCAAGCGCACAAGCGTGATTATGAGCGTGCTTTCGGGAGCGCTCATCTTCAAAGAGCAGGGGCTACGTGAACGGCTCCTCGGCGTGGTGATTATGATTGCCGGAGTCGTCTTTATTACCGTTCTCTAAATTACCTTCCTCTAAGCGAATTATCGCTATTCATCATTATTCATCATTCGCTGCGCTGATGATTTGCAGGTCGCGGAGCGCTTGCAGGATAGGTGGAGGTTGCCATAGCCACTCCATCCGCAGCCAAAAGCCAGGCAGGATGGTTGAGTGGTATCGGCCTTCTTTCCCATTGGCGGCGGGCTGGTAATGGCCTGTCTCATCGAGCACGTAGAACTCTGCCCATTGGCGCACGGGGTCTACAAGCCAATATTCGGGGATGCCTGCCCGCTCATACTCGTAATATTTCTCTCCGCGGTCGCGGCCAATGCTATCTGGGTTGGAGATTTCGACCACCATATCGGCGGGGCCATCGAGGTGGTTGGCGCGGAGGCGGTCAAGATGCTCTGTCTTGACAAAGAGGAGGTCAGGCTCACGGCCAGAGCGCTCAAGTTTCATCTGAAAGCGTGCCAACCGCACAATCCCTTGCTTATTGACCGATACGTAGATGCGCAGGACGTTGTGGAGAAACTCGCGAATGACCACATCTCTATCGCTGGTAGGCGTGGCGATAATCACCTCGCCATCAACCCATTCGGTGAGCGTATCTTCGTCGGCCCACTCTAGAAATTCGTCGTAGGACATGGTATGGCGGTGCTCGGGGATGGGCAAGGGGTCGTTTTCGGGATCCCATCGATGGAGCAGCAGCCGCTCAGGAAGGATGAGCCACCCCCGCTGTTCTGCGCGCGGGTCGAAATTCTCCACCAAACTGAACAAGATGTGGAGCGCTTTCTCAAAAACCTGATCTTCAGTCATGCGGTGACTGCGGGCCAGGTTGCTTAGCTGCTCGGCGGAGGTGGAGGAGAGATGGACGGTTTTCTTTACCTTGGTATGACGCTCTTTGCTCAAGCCGACACCTGTCTAGCAATCGTCGTCTGGCCGGTGTAGCGGGATGTTGGTTGGCGTGCCGTTCGTGATGATCCATTCACGCAGCTCGTAGCGGTCTACCCCGCCCCGCACAAGTGGGTCGTTCTGCGCAATCGCCTCAGCCTCCTCCCGCGTCTGCGCCTGGATCATTACCATGCCACCCGTACGGTCGGCAAAGGGGCCTGATAACAATAATTGCCCCCGCTCATGAAGCTCCCGTAGGTAGGCGAGGTGCGATGGGAGGTACGGCTCGTATGTGGCACGATCAACCACGATGGTCAGTTGGATAAGGTAGGTTTTCATGGACGTGCCCCCATTGTACCACTAAGTAGTGTCGTTGGGGAGATTATTTCTGTTTGTCCACTATTGAGCTTTTCGTAACAGTGCATTAGATTTGTAGAGGCAGTTGCACGTGCCTGCTCGTTGGGAGCAAACTCAATTGCCTTCTCAAAGTCCGCTATGGCTTTTTCATATTCCCCAAGATGTATATAAATGAGAGCACGGTTGTTGTATGCGAGGGAGTTGCCTGGCATTAGATCGAGCACATTTGTGTAATCCTCTATGGACTCTCTGTAATTGCCCATTTTTCTGTGGGTAATCGCGCGATTGTAGTAAGGGAGAGTGTGGTTGGATGCAAGCTCGATTGCCTTACCGTAATCCTTAAGTGCATTCTGGTAATCACCTAAACTTGTGTAGGCGACACCCCGAGTGGTATAAAAAGTCGGGTTTTTGGGATCGATACCTATTAGTTCAGTATAATCAGAAACAGCTTCTGAGTACATCCCTTCTTTCAGATAAATATCCCCACGCCGCGTATAGATAGTCTCTGCATGGTCAGTACTAAGATGAATATCACTACGGTGAATAAATGATGTATAGTCGGCAATAGCTTCTGGATATGCGCCAATTTCAGCGTACACATCTCCACGTTGAAGGTAGGTAGTTGCATAATGTGGAGCTAGATCAATGGATTTAGTGTAATCAGTAATCGCTTCTTCATACCTTCCCAATCGATCATAAGAATATCCGCGGTTAATGTAGAAGGCAGGATCATTCGGGATGATATTCGTAGCTGCGGTATAATCAGCGATGGATTCTTCGTACCTCTCTTTCTGAGCATAGAATACGCCGCGGTTATTGTAGGCAGCAGTCTTCTGTTGGTCTTCAATCGCGTGTGAAAGCACATAGGTATAATCACTTAGTACCTCTTCATCTTGATGTCCCCGCCTAAAGCGTATCAAACCCCGATAGAGGTATGCTTCGGTAGGTTTGAACTGAGAAGTTGTATTTCTTCCTCCTTGCGTCACCACATCCACCGCATTTTGAAAGTATTCTTCCGCGCTGTCAAGCTTTCCTTGAGTCAATCGTTCTAAACCAAGCACCACCGATGAAATATAGTCCACCTCCGAGGAATTGTTCTGGTTGATTGTGACTGATATGTATTCGGGAACGCTCAAGACAAAGGGCTGCAGTTTCCTCGATTTTAAAAAAACATCTTCTATGTCAGGGGCACTCTGAATTTCTGCGATTGCCTGAGATTCATTGTACTGACCAGAAACGATGACTCGTTCTTCACTTATTTTAAAATCACCATACTCTTCTTCTTCAGCATTTACCATCAATTCATCATCTTCGATCTTCCTTTTTATACTATTGTAAAGATCTTCTGTAGGATTACCACTGACACCAAACTCACTACTATCAAATTCAAGAACAGTTATATCGTTTGGTGTTATATCTTTATGAATCTCATTTACAACAAAACAGCTGATAATAACCAGAACTACAGCAACCACCAAACAAGACGTTACAGTATCTAAATCTACCGAATTATTCTGTTCGCCATAATTCTCGGTTTGCTCCCAATTCTTTCCCTCCTCAAAATTACTCTTAAAATACTCTATCCACTCCTCTATCTCCCTCCCTCTGTCTGTGCCTTTCTCATTTTCTAGCGCATTCTCAGCAATAACAAGAAATGCATGTTTTCCCTTCTTCTCTATATACCCCCAACCGTCTGCGTACCTGATTATTTCTACGAGATGGTTTTTCTTGGAAGGCAATTCTTGGACTTGTGCCTGTAGATTTCCAGGAATACCATCAAGTAATGCCTTACGACTATCCTGATTGTAGAGGCTAGGAAGCCTTTCTAAGATCTCTCGTAATCGACGCCCATACTCTTCTGTACTCATCACATCTCCTCCATTCTATTTTCAGCCAAACATCTTCTTCAGCAGTTTGCCCAGCGTCGGCAGGAGTTTCTGCGGCGGCTTACCATACTTGCGGTGGTGCCAGACGACGACGATGCCGTGTCTCTTGCATTGCTTCTCGATGAGTTCTTCCGACATCGTCGGCTTGCCATAGAGGTAGAGGCGGGGTTTATGGCGGGGTAGTAGGTTTTATAGGCGAGCACTTGCCCCATCGCCGCCTTCCACTTGCTCGCAATCTTGACCTCATCGACGTACTTATCTGTGAGCACGTCGATGTAGCCAGAGGGCGTATGCACTTCACGCTTACCACGCTCGTGCTTGGCGAGGAGGTCGGAGATATCGCGCTCTTTGACCGTTGGGGCCGAGGCGGGGCGAGCCGGGCGGGCAGGACGGGTAGAGCGGGTTGTGCGTTGTTTGGGGCGGGGAGTGGCAGCTTCCGATGATAGCTGAAAGTGTCGGTATCTCATCCATCTATTGTACGACCTTTGTGTGATTTGTTTATGAGAGAGCAACATTAGCACCCTCTCCCCGCAACACGGTTTTTGCGTCCACAGGGAGAGGAAACCGAATTAGCTTTATTGACTTTTCTATATGCTATTGGGTTACTGGGTGGTAGTAACGACGGGCGGATGTTTAGCCTCGTACGCCGCAATCGCCTCCTCTTGCTGGAGGAGATAGCCCAATTGGTCGATGCCATTGAGCAAACAGTGCTTAGCAAAGCCGTCAATCGGGAAAGTCACTTGCTGCCCGTCGGGCAAGACAAGCGCTTGATTGGCCAAATCGACTGTTACTTTGGTTTCTGGGTTTTGCTCAACCATTGTCAGCAATTGCTGCTGTGTCTGGGGATCGACCGTAATGGGAAGCAGTCCATTTTTGAGCGCATTGTTGCGGAAAATATCAGCGAAGTAGGTGCTAATAATCGCCTGAAAGCCATAGCCCATCAAGGCCCACGGAGCGTGTTCCCGCGAACTACCACACCCAAAGTTGGTGCCCGCCAGCAGGATGTCGGCTCCAGCCGCCTCTGGCCGGTTGAGTGAAAAGTCGGCGACGGGTGAGCCATCGGCGTGGAAGCGCCAATCGGCAAACAATGCTTCGCCCATACCTTGCTTATCGGTGGCCTTCAGGAAGCGGGCGGGGATAATTTGGTCAGTATCAATGTTGTCTATTGGCAATGCGACGATTTTAGATGAGAAGGTGGTTATGGGTTCCATGAGCATCCTTTTCTTTACAATGTGCGTGGGTCGGTGACAACGCCGGTGATTGCTGAAGCGGCGGCGGTCAAGGGGCTTGCCAAAAACGTCCGTCCACCCTTGCCCTGGCGTCCTTCAAAGTTGCGGTTGCTTGTGCTGACCGCGTATTGCCCTGGCTGCAGTTGGTCGCCGTTCATCGCGATGCACATAGAGCACCCCGCTTCTCGCCATTCTGCCCCGGCATTGAGGAAGATCTCATGCAATCCCTCTGCCTCGGCCTGTTTTTTTACCTGCTGCGAGCCAGGAACAACCATCACCCGCACATTGGAGGCGACTTTGCGGCCACGCAACACCTCCGCCGCCTGACGCAAATCGCTGATGCGTGAGTTGGTGCAGCTCCCGATGAAAACCACATCAAGCGGTTGGCCAATCAGTTGTTTGCCGGGCTGCAATCCCATATATTTCAACGCTTTTTCGAGGGCGGCGCGCGAACCTGGGTCGCTCATCTCATAGGGGTCAGGGATAGGCGCATCGATAGGCATCCCCATACCTGGGTTGGTACCATAGGTGATCATTGGCGCAATCTTGTTGCCGTCGAGCGTGACCGTATGATCGTAGGTGGCTTCCTCATCAGAGGGGAGCATGCGCCACCATGAGACTGCGGCATCCCACAGTTCGCCTTTGGGAGCGTGGGGGCGGTTGGCAAGGTATTCAAAAGTCGTGTCATCCGGCGCAATCATCCCCGCACGCGCACCACCCTCAATGCTCATGTTGCAGACGGTCATGCGCTCTTCCATAGTGAGGGAGCGGATGGCATCGCCGGTGTATTCAAGCACGTACCCCGTCCCTCCACCGACGCCTATCTTGGCGATGATGGCCAGGATGATATCCTTCGCGGTGACTCCCTCCCTCAACCTGCCATCCACCCGTATCTCGCACGTCTTGGGGCGGTGTTGGAGCAGACATTGGGAAGCCAAGACATGGCCAACCTCGCTCGTGCCAATGCCAAATGCCAATGCGCCGAATGCACCATGCGTGCTTGTGTGGCTGTCGCCGCAGACGATGGTCATGCCAGGCTGGGTTAACCCCTTCTCCGGCCCAATCACATGCACAATCCCTTGATTCTCGCCACCCAACGTGTACAGCGGAATGCCAAATTCGGCACAGTTCTTCTCCAACTGCGTCAGTTGCGCGGCGGCTTGCGGGTCGGTCACCGGAATCTTGCCATCAGCGCCGCGCGGCGTGGTGGGCGTACTGTGATCCATCGTCGCGATGGTGCTCGATGGACGGCGTACCAACAATCCGCGCTCTCGCAGCACCGTGAAGGCTTGAGGCGATGTCACCTCGTGGATGAGATGCAGGTCAATGTACAGCGTCGCCGGGGTGTCGCCCTCCGCTGGCTTGACCACATGCGCTTCCCATACTTTCTCGAATAATGTCTTGGGGTGGGACATGGTGTGTTCCTTTGTTGCTCTAATGTATATTTCAACAGACAGGGTACCGGCCAATGGCTTTGGGTACCCTGTGTGAACCATTCTACCTGATTTTACGCCATCCCGGCCTCTGCCAGCCGGTCGCGGACGAGGGGCAATTCAAAGCTATCCCACAGGGCGAACCAGCTTGCCTCGATGATATTTTCGGACGCGCCTATGGTGATCCAGCGGTCTTCGCCGCGGGCACTTTCGACCATCACGCGGGGCACGGCGGCTGTCCCGCGGTGTTCATCGATGATACGCACTTTATAGTCAACCAGCTTAACCTCGGCGAGCTGCGGGTAGTGGGGTACCAACGCCTTACGTATAGCCTGGTCAAGCGCATTCACCGGCCCATCGCCATCGGCGGCGGTATGCATCGTCTGCTCGCCCACCCGCGCGCGCACGGTTGCCTGAGCATAGACTTGATTTTCGCCGCGCTTCTCTACGATAACCGTGAAGTCGAGCAGCTCAAACGGAGCTTGATACCCTTCGTCGCTGCGGCGGATCAGCATCTCAAAGCTGCCATCTGCGGCCTCAAATTGAAAGCCCTTGCTCTCAAGCTCCTTGATGCGCTGCACCACGGTCTGCTCTTTGCCGTTGAGGTTAAGACCAAGCTCCTCTGCCCGCAGCCGCACATTCCCGCGGCCCGCCAGCTCACTGACGACAAACCGCTTTTGATTGCCGACGAGGGTGGGGTCAATGTGCTGATAGCTCTCTTCAACCTTCGCCATTGCCGCGACGTGCGTCCCTCCCTTATGCGCAAAGGCACTACGGCCAACAAATGCGGCATGATGGTCAGGGTTGAGGTTGCAGATGGCCGATACATAGTTCGATACTTCGGTCAGGTGGCGCAACCGCTCTGGCGGCACACATTGGTAGCCCATCTTCAACTGCAAGTTGGCGATGAGCGGGATGAGATCCATATTACCACATCTCTCGCCATAGCCGTTGATCGTACCTTGCACTTGCACACACCCTTCTTCCACCGCGGTCAGCGCATTTGCCAATGCCAGTGCGCCATCATTGTGCGTGTGGATGCCCAACGGAGGCAGAGTAAGCCCTTTGCGGTCAAAGTGTTCACGGATAGCGTGCATCACCTCCTTGACAAACGACGGCAATGAGCCTCCATTCGTATCGCACGGCACCAGACTATCCGCCCCCGCCACCGCAGCAGCTTCCAGCGTGGCCAAGGCATACTCTGGGTTGAGCTTGTAGCCATCAAAGAAGTGTTCAGCATCATATACCACTTCGCGGCCAAGCTCTTTGAAGTAGGCCACACTCTCGGAGATCATCGCCAAGTTCTTCTCAAGCGTCGTCTCCAAGACCTTTTCGACGTGCAGCGTAGAGCTTTTGCCGAAGAGGGTGATGACTGGCGTCCCCGCCTCCACCAACGACTGGATATTCGTATCATTTTCGCAGGTGTTGTTTGCCTTGCGGGTGCTGCCAAAGGCCGCCACCCGTACGGTATTGTACGTCTCTTCCCGCACCCGCCGAAAGTACTCAACGTCCTTGGGGTTGGAGCCGGGCCACCCGCCTTCCACATAGTGCACCCCAAGATTGTCTAGTTCGCGCGTGATTTTGAGCTTATCCTCAACCGAGAGCGAGATGCCTTCCCGTTGAGAGCCATCCCGGAGCGTGGTATCGTAAAGTAATATCTGTTGCATGGCGTGTTTTGGTACCTTTCTCACTTATGTTTCTAGATGTTTTCCCTCAAAGCGTAGAGCGATCGTCCTTCTCCACTACGAAGGGGGTAGCAGCGATGATTGATAGCGTGGATAACTGCCAAATAGCTTCATTAACCCCGTCTTCTCGGCAATGCGAGAGAGGGTTTTGGCTATTTTCTCGTCCGTGCGGTGCCCTTCAATATCAACGAGGAAAATATATTGGCCAAGAGCCTCTTTCGATGGACGTGATTCGAGCTTGGTCATATTGATATTTGCCTCCGCAAGCTCTTGCAGCACACCAACGAGCACTCCCGCACGGTCTTCATCGAACCCAAAGCAGAAACTGGTTTTATCGTCGCCGGTCGGCGGGGAGTCGTTCTTCGCCAGGACAATAAAGCGCGTCACATTGCTACGGTTGTCGGCGATATCGTGGGCGAGGAAATTGGCCCCCAACAACTCCCCCGCCCGGAAGGTGCTAATCGCCGCGGCAGGCCGTTCATCGGCGAGCGCTTCGGCGGGAGCGGCGCTATTGCTCAGCGAGGCGACCGTCGCCACCCCCGGCAGACATCGCTCCACAAACCGCCGACATTGGCCAAGCGATTGCGGGTGTCCATAGAGCACTTCCACATCCTGCAGCGTGATACCGGGCCGCGATACCAGATATTGGCGGATAGGGATGACCGTCTCCCCCGCAATGTAGAGATTGGTCTCGTGGATGAGCAGATCGAGGGTGAAGGTGACGCTCCCCTCAAGCAAGTTCTCGATGGGGAGCACGCCACCCGTCGTCGCGCCCGTCTCTATCGCAGTGACGACCGCCGGAATCGTCGTCATTGAGAGGAAGGTGACAGATGGATCACCACCTGCGTACGCAATCGCGGCTTCTTCGCTAAACGTTCCCGGCGGCCCCAGATACGCGAGAGAGACAATGGGTTGTAGGTCACTCATGCCATTCCCTTATGCGCTCTTCCCACTTGATGCGGTTTCAGACTCTGCTTCGCCCGCCGCCTCATTCTTGCCAAACAGATCCACCGCATAGGTGGGCGATTCTTTGTCGTAGCCCGCGGCATAGGCGGCCTCTTCTGCCTTGATGCGCTCCCCACGCGCCGCCAGCATCTTGTTCAGTGCAGAGGTGTATGATTGGGCGGCAGCAACCAAGATATCGGTGTTCACGCCATAGCCGCTGTAGATGGCCGGGCCGTGGCGCTTGCGAAACTCGCTCATCGCCTCATCTTCGGGCGCATTTTGGTCGCGGATACGCACGGTGACCTCTGCCACGGCGTCCAGCCCTTCGGTGACCGCGTTGATCGAAAACTCGATCAGCTCGTTGGGGCGCTGGACAATGCGGTTAATCGCCTTGTAGACGGCATCAACCGGCCCTGTCCCATATTCGCTGTCGATACGCGTCTGGCCGTCGGGGCAGGAGAGCTTCACCGTTGAGACGGGCAGCAACCCGGTACCGCTCAGCACCTGCACGTGCTCCAATTTGTAGATATCGGGGGCATGCTGCACCTCGCCAACGATCAGCACCTCAATATCGCGGTCATCTACCACCTTCTTCTTGTCGCACAGCTCTTTGAAGCGCTCAAACACCTGCCCCAAATCGTCCTCATTGAGCTTGTAGCCCATCTTCTCCACGTGGTCGCGGAAGGCGTGGCGGCCACTGTGCTTGCCCAAGACCAACACATTGCTGTCCAGGCCGACAGTCTCAGCGCTCATAATCTCATACGTCATGCGGTTCTTGAGCACGCCATCTTGGTGGATGCCCGACTCGTGGGCAAAGGCATTTGCGCCAACGACAGCCTTATTTGGCGGCACTTGAATACCCGTGTAGGTGCTCACCAAGCGGCTTGCGCGTGACAGCTCGCGGGTGTTAATCTTCGTGTCGAGGTTGAACCACTGACGGCGGGTGTGCAGCGCCATCACGACCTCTTCCAATGAGGCATTTCCGGCCCGCTCGCCTATCCCGTTAATGGTACACTCAATCTGCCGCGCCCCCGCACGCACACCAGCCAAGCTATTGGCCACCGCCAAGCCCAAATCGTCGTGGCAGTGGGTTGAGATAACGACCTTGTCCGCGCCGGGGACATGTTTTCGAATACCCGCAATCAGGTCGCGGTACTCTTCCGGGGTTGAGTAGCCGACCGTGTCGGGGATGTTGAGCGTCGTCGCGCCTTCTTCAATCGCCGCCGCCAGCATTTGATACATATACGCCGGTTCCGAACGGCTGGCGTCCATTGGCGAAAACTCTATGTCGTCGCAGAGCGAACGCGCATAGCGCACCATCTCACGCGCTCTGGCCAACACATCCTCCCGCGTTGAGCGCAGTTGATGCTCAATATGGATGTCGGAGCTGGAAATGAAGGTGTGAATGCGTTTTTTCGCGGCTGGTTGGATGGCCGTCCACGCCTTGTCGATATCATTCTTGTTGGCGCGCGCCAACCCGGCAATCACGGGGCCATCTGGGGTGCCAATCTCCTTGGCAATCTGGTGAACGGCAGCCCAGTCGCCCGGGGAGGCGGCAGGGAAACCCGCTTCCACAATATCGACGCCGAGGCGGTGGAGTTGCCGGGCAACTTCCAGTTTCTCCTCCAACGTCATCGTACAGCCGGGCGCTTGCTCACCATCTCGCAAGGTGGTGTCGAAAATACGTACGAAATCTTCTACGTTTCCTGCAGTCATAATCGTAACATCCCTTCCGTAACGGAATCTGTCCTTTACCTACTTTTCCTACGATTCTTGCGTTCTTCCGTTCGTTTACAGTTCGTCTTGCCCATCTTCATCCCAACACGACGCGAATAGCTCTGCGACCGTGAGCGTGATATCAGGGAAGAGACGCGAATGGATGGTCTCGTTGCCCGTATACACGTCTTTATTGGTGTAGTGTTGGTCAGCTTCATCCTTCGTGTAGACCTCAACAGCACGACGATCTCGTGAATGGCCTGAAGAATGGTCAGGAAAGATGATCCAATACTCTGAGATCCCCGCCGCCGCATACTCTTGCACCTTCTCAACGCAATCGACGCGCTTGGTGTGCGGCGATATGACTTCTATCGCGAGGTCGGGCGGCTCCCAATAATGGCGGTGGATGCGATGACGGTGTTCAGCCAACATCAGCATCACATCAGGCTCGCGTATCTTGTCGTGCCAGAGCTTCACGGGGAGAGGAGCGACCGCAACGGTTGCCCCATATGCCACTTCCCCGGTTTGTGCCGCCGCTGCATGCATTCGCAGTGCTATAGCCATCGCAAGCACGACCTCTTGGTGAATGGTAGTTGGCATAGGCGGGATGAGAAGGGTTCCTTCAGACAGCTCTAGCACCCGATTGCGGTCGGAGAGCGGCCAATAGTCTTGTTCTGTCCACTCCCCCTGCCGCGGGAATAACTCTGCCACGGCGCTGGTCAGCGGGGCGGTGTTCAGTGATCCTGATGGATTTGATTGGCCTGATTGCCTGGATTGCCCTGATGAAACTGGCATAAATCCCCCCCTTTCGTACGGGAATGCGGTGTGTTGGACTGATTGCCGACACACCGCATCTTTCGTTTGAGGCCCAAATTGTTATGCGTAGAGTTTACGCGCCGCCGCTACCCGGCGTTACTTCTTTGGGGGTTACAAACGACATCATGCGGCGCAATCCGCGCCCAACTTGCTCTATCTGATGATCGACATCCTTCTCACGCATCGCCTTGAAGTTCGGACAACCATTTTGGTTCTCGTCAATCCACTCTTCAGCAAAGCCGCCGTTGCGGATATTGGCGAGAATGGTCTTCATAGCCTGGCGTGATTGCTCATTAATGACCTGCGGGCCAGCAGTGTAGTCACCATATTCGGCAGTGTCGCTGACCGAGTAGCGCATGTAGTTTAGCCCGCCCTGGTAGAGGAGATCCACAATGAGCTTTAGCTCGTGGAGACACTCAAAGTAGGCCACTTCTGGCTGATATCCCGCCTCAACCAGCGTCTCAAAGCCCGCCTTGACCAGCGCACTTGCCCCACCACAGAGCACTGCCTGCTCGCCAAAGAGGTCGGTTTCGGTCTCCTCGGCGAAGGTGGTTAGGAGCGCACCGGCGCGTAGGTGGCCCATCGCCTTGGCATAGGCGAGAGCGTCGTCTCGTGCGCCACCGCTCGCGTCCTGCTCAACTGCAATCAAGGCAGGCACACCACCGCCCTGCTCATAAATCTCGCGGACGCGATGACCGGGGGCCTTGGGCGCGACCATCGACACATCGACGGTTTTTGGCGGGACAATCTGGCCAAAGCGAATATTGAAGCCATGAGCAAAGAGCAATGTCTTGCCTTCAGTCATATGCGGCTCAATGTGGTCTTTGTAGATCTTGGCTTGCGTGGTGTCGGGCGTGAGCATCATAATCATCTGCGCCTCACGCGCCGCCTGATCCACCGTGCACACGCGCAATCCGGCCGCTTCGACCTTACTCCAACTCTTACTGCCCTCATACAGCCCGACCCGAACATCCAGGCCACTATCTTTCAGGTTCATGGCATGCGCATGCCCCTGGCTCCCATACCCAATAATCGCGATAGGCTTGTTCTTCAGGCGGTCTGTGTCAGCTTGGTTGGCGTAAAAAATTTCTGCCATATGGCGTCTTCACTGCTTTCTAGTAATGGGGTTCAATCGTACCGAATACCTCTGTCTTGGCGGGCGGAGGGAGAGGTGCGCCGTGTGGTTTGGAGCAACACCAGCCCCTCCTCAACCGCATCTGGCTAGTTGCCCATCTTTGCCGTGGTCTTGTCAGGGTGACCGTTGGTCTTGACCTTTTGCGCAGGCATGGAGGTGTGGCTGGTCTCAGCGCCGCGAACCATCGCGATCACGCCCGTACGCATCATCTCTTTGATGCCAAACGGCTCAATCACCTCAATAAAGTTCTCAACCTTGGCGGGGGTGCCGGTCATCTCAATGATCATCGCTGTCATACTCACGTCAACGACCTTCGCATTGAAGACGTTGCAGAGCGCGACGATCTCTGGTCGGTTGCCGTTGAGCGCATTGACCTTAATCAGCGTCATTTCGCGGTCAACGGTCGCCTCTTCGGTGACATCAGTCACGTCCACCACCTCCACCAAGCGGTAGAGCTGCTTGACGATCTGCTCCACATCCTCCGACTCGACCACGACGGTCATACGGCTGATATCGGGGATTTCGGTGTGGCCAACGGTCAGACTGGCGATATTAAACCCACGGCGGCGGAACAAGCTCACGGCCCGCGTCAACACGCCGGGCTGGTCTTGCATCAAGGCGACAATGGTGTGCTTTTTCATGCTCTTTCCCTTCCAAAAAATGGTATCGTTTCTCTCCCACACCCCGCGGTCGGCGCGAGGATGCAAGGAATTACGCTTCAACCGGCGGTTTTTCGTGCGGTGACTCGGTGATCATCTCGCCAATGCTCTTGCCTTGCGGCACCATCGGGAAGACGTTGGCTTCGCGCTCGACCCGGAAATCAAGCAACATCGGGCCATCGTGGGCATAGGCGGCTTGGATCGCCTCTTCGACGTTATCCTTGTGCTCAATGCTCATGCCCTTGATCTCAAAGGCCTCGGCGAGCTTGACGAAGTTGGGCGAGGTGAGCGGGGTGCCGCTGTAGCGCTTGTTCTCGAAAAGCTCTTGCCACTGCCGAACCATCCCCAGGTAGCCATTGTTGACAATCGCAATCTTAATGTTGCGGATATTCTCCTGCACAATGGTCTGTAGCTCTTGGTTGGTCATCTGGAAGCCACCGTCTCCCGCAATGACCCACACGGTGTCGTTGGGGCACGCCACTGCCACACCAAGCGCCGCCGGAAGGCCAAAGCCCATCGTCCCAAGCCCGCCGCTGGTGAAGTGGGTGCGTGGGTTGCGCCAATCGACGAGCTGAGCAGCCCACATCTGGTGCTGGCCAACATCGGTGACGATGCGGTAGTTGCCGCGCTCATTTGCCGCCTTGCTGATGCCTTCGCAGACATCGTTGGGCATCAATTGGGCGTTTGGCGGGCGCTTCATATATTGCTGCTTCGGCTGATGCTTGTCTTGCATCTGGCGGATGTGGTCAAGCCATTCTTTCGCGTCGCGCTGCGGCATCGCGATGGTGAGTTGTTCCAACACCTTGCGGGCATCGCCAATAATCGCAATGTCGGCGTGAATGTTCTTGTTAATCTCACTGGGGTCGATATCGACGTGAATAACGGTCGCATTGGGAGCAAAGGTGCTCGTCTTGCCCGTCACGCGGTCGTCGAAGCGCGCGCCCACATTGAAGAGCACATCGCACTCTTGGATGGCGCGGTTGGCGTGCACCCAGCCGTGCATCCCCGGCATCCCGAGGCTGAGGGGGTGATCTTCAGGGAAGCCGCCAATGCCGTGCAGCGTGGTGATGACAGGTATCCCAACGCGCTCTGCGAACGCTTTGACCTCTGCCGCCGCCCCTGACTGCAACACGCCATTGCCAATCATCATGATGGGCTTTTGTGCCTGGCTCAGTGCTTCAACCGTCTTTTGCATTGCGGCTTCATCCACCTCAAATGAGGGGTTGTAGCCGGGCAGGTCGAGATCCACATCCCAATCGGGGACGGTGGTTGCCTGCATCGCATCCTTCGTAACGTCGATGTGGACGGGGCCGGGGCGACCAGTGCCCGCAATGTAGAAGGCCTCTTTGAAGACCCGTGCCAAGTCGTTGGGATCTTTGACGAGATAGTTGTGCTTGGTGATGGGCATCGTGATGCCGGTCGTGTCGGTTTCTTGGAAGGCGTCACGGCCAATCACGGCGCTCGTCACCTGGCCAGTGATGGCAACCATCGCGGTGCTGTCCATATAGGCGTTGGCGATGGCCGTCACGAGGTTGGTGGAGCCGGGGCCGCTCGTGCCATTACACACGCCCACCCTGCCAGAAGCGCGCGCATAGCCATCCGCCGCGTGGCCAGCCCCCTGCTCGTGGCGGCAGAGGACGTTGTGCAGCTTGTCGCGGTGCTCATACATCGCGTAGTAGAACGGCATCATGGCCCCGCCGGGGATCCCGAACATGACATCCACGCCTTCGCGGATGAGTGCCTCACACATAATCTGTGCGCCGGTTAATTTCTCTGACATAACCTTGATTTACTCCTATCGTGAAATAGTTCGTTTACAGCATCTATTGCTGCTGTGGTTGCTGTGCTTCGAGCACGGCCCCATTACTCGCGTTTGTCACCATCCGCTCATAGCGGGAAAGCCATCCACGGCGGTAGGTGGGCGTGGGGAGTGACCACGCCGCGCGGCGCGCTTGCAGCTCCTCATCGCGTATCTCCACCTCTAGCGTGCGGTTGTTGAGGTCAATGCGCACCATATCGCCATCTTGGACAAGCGCGATTGGCCCTCCTTCGGCGGCTTCCGGGCTGACGTGGCCAATACAAAGCCCACGTGTCCCGCCACTAAAGCGCCCGTCCGTGAGCAATGCCGTGGTACTGCTCAATTCCTGTGTCCCTTTGACCATACTGGTCAGCGATAACATCTCTCGCATGCCGGGGCCACCGCGTGGGCCTTCATAGCGCACGATGATCGCGTCGCCCGGCTTGATTTTCCCATTGACGACGGCATTCGTGGCGGCTTCTTCGCTATCGAAGCAGCGCGCTGGCCCGTAAAATGCCATCTCGTGCAATTCCACCGCGCCCACCTTGATGATACTCCCCTCTGGCGCAAGGTTGCCAAACAATGCGCTCAATGCACCGCGTTCGGTATGTGGGTTTTCGAGAGGACGAATACACTCTGGATTGCGGTTTTCGGCACCATTGAGGTTATCCCGCACGTTCCCGCCCGTGACCGTCGGGATGTCAAGGTGCAAGATATTGGGCTTCTTGGCGAGTTCGGCCAAAATCGCCTGCACCCCGCCCGCCTCATTCACGTCCTGTATATGCCATTGGCGGGTGCCATCCCACGCGGGGGAGACCTTCGCCAAGTGCGGCACCACGTCGGATATCTCGTTGAAGCGGGCGACGGGGTATTCCACACCCGCCTCCTGCGCCAGAGCCAGCACGTGGAGAACCGTGTTGGTACTACCACCCATCGCCACGTCAAGCGCCATCGCGTTGTCAATCGCTTGTTGGGTCACGATGTCGCAGAAGGAGATATTGCGCTCCAGCAGGGTCATCAGCTGGGTCGCGGCCTTGCGTGCCAACACCGCCCGCTCTTCCGACACCGCCGGTATGGTGCCGTTGCCGGGGAGCGCGATGCCCAACGCTTCGCAGAGGCAGTTCATTGAGTTGGCGGTGAACATGCCGCTACAGCTTCCGCAGGTGGGGCAGCTGATCTGCTCCAATTGCAGCAGTTCTTCATCGCTGATCTTGCCTGAAGAGTGCTTGCCCACGGCCTCAAACACCGTGATGAGGTCGCTCTTGTTGCCCTGCTCATCGACACCGGCCAACATTGGCCCGCCCGACACGAAAATCGTGGGGATATTCACCCGGGCCGCGCCCATCAGCATACCGGGGACGATTTTATCGCAGTTGGGGATGCAAATCATCGCGTCGAAGCAGTGCGCAGAGACCACCGTCTCGACACAATCGGCGATCAGCTCGCGGCTTGGCAACGAATAACGCATCCCTTCGTGGCCCATGGCGATACCGTCATCCACCCCGATAGTGTTGAACTCAAACGGGACACCGCCCGCCGCCCGAATGGCCTCTTTGACCACCCGCCCAAACTCTTGCAGATGCACATGGCCAGGGACGATATCGGTATAGGAGTTACATACCCCAATGAACGGCTTTTGAAAGTCGCTCTCATCGGTGATTTGGCCCGTCGCGCGGAGCAAACTCCGATGGGGGGCGCGCTCATACCCACGTTTGACCGTATCTGATCGCATACAACTCAGTTCCTTTTCTCTGTTCCTATACGCGGCAGGAGGGGCTTTCCAATCACCTGCGTACACCCGTATGTCGGACATCTGTAGGTGTAAAGGCCGCGCCCCCGACCGTGAGCATTATAGCAGATAAGCTGCGGATGGCTTTTTCTACACATACAAAAAACCCCCCGCGTTGCCTGGGAGGTTCTTCTCTATCATAACTATCGTGTTCTTGCTTTTTTTGGTGCTTATCTGAAGGCTCCCAGGCGCATATTTCCCCGCTCCCCTAGTACGAGGAGGAGGATCGCAATAATAATTACGATGCTGGTTGCGCGGAAGTCTTCAAACGTATTCATTACGCTACTGCGACCGCGGAATAAATAAATATGTCCGACGGCGCGCTTTTCCTTTCCAAATTGAAATACTACACATGCCCGTTCACGAGTGGGCTTGTAATTTATCGTACTTTTGCAAAGAATAGCACAAAAAACGGTTTTGTCAAGAAGCAATTCTGGGTTCTAGCCACTCCAACATCACCCGCTCAAACGCACGCGGGCTTTCCAACTGCGGAATGTGCCCCGTCTGATCAAAATCACGCAGCTCTGCATTGGGCAGGTGCTCTGCCAACCAGTAGGATTGCTGTGGCGAGACGACTGGATCATATGCGCCATTGATGACCAACACCGGCGTTTGCAACATCGGCAGGATGGGCCGGATATCGGAGTGGAAGAGCATATCCAGAAACGTCTCTAGATGATCGACCGAATGGTGGTGATACCACGTGTGGATCTCATCGCACATCTGCCACGCAAGCTGATTGCCCCAAAACGCCGGTTGCTGATGGACAAATGACGATAGCCCTAGCATGAGCATCCAAGGCCCCTGATGCGACATACGCCATACCGACTTAAACGAATTGCGGAAATTGCCTTCTAAAAGTGCTTTTGTCGATCTGACGATGCCGGTAAAGTGGCCCCACACCACGCTACTGACCGTCACCACCTGCTTGACCTGCTCACCAAGGAGGTAGGCTGCCCCAAGCGCGGCAATCCCCCCCGCAGAATGGCCTATCAGCGTGACTGGCCCATCGCCGCAAATGTGTTTGACAGCGCGCGCCTCAAGCTCAATAAACTCTTCCTGCGTGAAGGGGCGGCCATCGGTAGGCGCGGTGGCGGGGTGGTGGTAGGGCAAATCGATGGTGACACAGCGGCCAAGATGGGTGAAGCTTGGCATAAAGAGCTTCCACGAGGTCTGCCCAATAGACCACCCGTGAAAGAAAATCAGCGTGTGGTCACCACTGCTATGTTCCTGCCACGTCAGCGTATGCCCGTTATGGGTGAAGGTATGGGCCTCGGACGCGGTAAGGTTGGGCGCGTGGCCATCGACATAGCTCCTCATATCGCTAGTGTGGCCGGTGTGGTTTGAGCGGTTTGTGCGGGCCGTGGGCGTGGTGGTGCGCGTTGAAGAACTTGCCATGAGTGTGTCTTTGGGTTTCATGATTGCAGCCATCCGGATATTATAGACGATCTTGCGGGATATGTGTGCGGGATGAGATAAATGATTGGTGCATTTCAGGACGGCGTCGTCAAGGTACTGTAGATATGAACGATTGCAGAGGGAAAATCGGATCGATTTGTCAAAATGGGGGGTGTTCGGCTATAATAATGCGCGGTGCCACAAGGTGGCAGATACTCGCTGAACCCCGCCAGGGCTGAAAAGCAGCAACGGTAGGTGAGTTCCTCTGGGTATCTTGTGGTACCTCCACACAACACCAATCGTAACAACCCATTTTCTATTTAGAAGGAAGGGTGTACAAGATTGCAAACGTGTGGTATAATAGCTCCGTCGTTGCGAAGAAGCAGCAGTGCCGGGTTGTGTAATCGGCAGCACAACGGACTTTGAATCCGTTTGTCCAGGTTCGAGTCCTGGCCCGGCAGCCATTTTCCTCAGAAGAAAATCGAACGACTATGTGCAGTGAGGCATTGCTTCGCTGCTTTTTGTATTGAGGAAGCAAAAACAGCATGGCAGGAAGACTACAAATTTTCAGTGGGAATGCCAATCTCAGCCTGGCGCAAGAAGTCGCGTCGTGCCTCAATATGAGCCTTGGTCGGGCTATCGTTGGCACGTTTGAGAATGGCGAAACACGGGTCAAGTTGGAGGACAACGTCCGCGGATGTGATGTCTTTGTTATCCAGCCCACCTGTACCCCCGTCAACCAAAACCTGGTTGAGATGCTGATGTTGATCGACGCACTACGGCGGGCCTCCGTTGCTCGTGTTACTGCGGTTATCCCCTACTATGGCTATGCCAAGCAAGAAAAGAAGACCGCAGGCCGTGAGCCTATCGCCGCCCGGCTGGTTGCCGACATGCTCCGTGCGGCGGGCACCGACCGCGTCCTGGCGATGGATTTACACGCTCCTGCCATCGAAGGCTTCTTCGATATTCCTGTGGATCATCTCCAAGCAGCTCCTCTGCTTGCCGATCACATTTGCCGGATTGAGCGGGCCAACACCAACGCCGTGATTGTATCGCCCGACGCAGGCGGCGTGGCGCGCGCCAATCAATTCCGTGAACACATCAACAACTCTGGCCTTGCGATCATCGCCTCGCACCGTGTTGGCTCTGGTCTGTCAAAGGCGATGGAGATGGTCGGCGAGGTGGAAGGCAAGACGGCTATCGTTATCGACGATATGATTTCAACTGGCCGCACCCTGGTTGACGCCACCCGGGTGCTGCTTGAGCGCGGGGCCAGCGAAGTCTATGCCTGCGCTACTCACGGGGTGTTCGCTTCTAAGGCGTTTGAACGGATTTCCCAGACCGACGTCTCTGGCGTCATTGTGACGAATACCATCCCACAACAGCAGACAAGCGACAAGATCCAGTCGATTAGTGTGGCTCCGCTCTTTGCCGAGGCAATTATGCGCATCCACAAGGATCTGTCGCTGAGTGTGCTCTTTTCCTGACGACCTAAAAGGGGAGTATCGCACGGGGAGCAGAATGGAAGCCTATCAGAATGGGTAGGCAGGATATACCCTAGGTACTGTATCGAAAATAGTACCGATAGCCCCTTACCTCCCACTAGCCACGTTGGAAGAGATGTGATAAGATGGTTGCTACATCCTAAAGAAGCTCGGCGTTTGAGCACCACCTCATGGGAGACCACCATGGAACCTGAGCTTTTGAATGGGATGTTTTTTTTTGAGCAGTAGCCCACTGTCCCATCAACTAGGCGCAGGGGAATGCGCCCTTTACGGCTCGGATCGAGCCGTCAGGACAGAACGTGCGCCGATGGGCGGAGCGTGTCCTGAGAAGCTGTCTGCTTTAGCTGACAGAGTGATCACACTGAAAAGATGGCCCAACCGCACCGTGTAGATATGGGTAACCCCCCACACTGTGCCAGAAAACCCAAATCGAAACGAGGAGTATATGATGCGCACTGAACATTCCTCAGAAATACACCCAGGGGGTGTATCGCCCACGGAGACCTCGACCACCAGCGGGGTCTCGCTAAACGGGGTTCACGTCAAGCAGCGTGACCGTATTTCCACTCGGGTGAAAACCCTACCGGCCTCTGGTATTCGCCGCTTCTTCGACATCCTCGCGACCATGCCCGATGTCATCTCCCTCGGCGTTGGCGAGCCAGACTACCTTACCCCTGAACCTATCCGAGCGGCAGGCCAGCATTCTATCAATAAGACCACGAGCTATACCTCCAACTCAGGTCTCCTGGAACTCCGCCAAGCCGTTTCCGAACACCTCTACCACCTCTACGGGATACACTACGACGCCGAACGCGAAATCTTGATCACCGTTGGCGTGAGCGAAGGGATGCAATCCGCGGCGCTCGCCGTGCTCAACCCGGGCGACGAAGTGATTGTCCCAGAGCCGTGCTTTGTGGCCTACCCTGCGTCGGTGATTATGGCCAACGCCACGCCGGTGTATGTTCCCACCTATGCGTCCGACAACTTTGAGGTCACCGCCGAAGCGATTGAGGCGGCAATCACGCCAAATACTCGCATGATTATGACCGGCTACCCCAACAACCCCACCGGCGCAGTGATGAGCCCAGAGCGGTTGAGGCAGGTGGCGGAAGTTGCAGAGCGTCACGATCTCCTCGTTCTCTCTGATGAGATCTACGACCGGCTGGTCTACGGGGTAGAGCACACGTGTTTCTCTTCCTTGCCAGGCATGTACAACCGCACGCTCTTGATGGGCGGCTTCTCCAAGGCCTATGCGATGACCGGCTGGCGATTGGCGTGGGTGGCGGCTCCGCCGGACATTATCGACGCCATGACGCGCGTCCACCAATATGCCATTATGTCAGCACCCACCATGAGCCAGTATGCCGCGCTTGAAGCGCTCCGTGTGGGCGAGCCATATGTGCAAGAGATGGTCGCGGAGTATGATCGCCGCCGCCGGGTTATCGTCGATGGCTTGAATGCAATCGGGTTGCCCACCACCGAACCACAAGGCGCATTCTACTGCTTCCCGCAAGTGTCGCATCTTGGGCTGACATGTGAAGAGTTTGCCGAGCGTTTGCTGCTTGAAGAGCAAGTTGCCGTTATTCCTGGTTCGGCCTTTGGCCCAAGTGGTGCCGGATATGTGCGTGCGTGCTACGCCACCGCATTGCCCCAGATCGAAATAGCCTTGGAACGTATCGCACGGTTCGTGCAACGCATTTCCTAGCACAACAGCGATGGCGGGATGAGTGCAGTCAGCAATGTGGCTGGCTGTCTCTTCCTCCTCCAACACTCCCCTCTCACCTTTCCTTTGCCCACCTGCTCTTATCACTTATATCACGCATCGCAAAGCCATCTTAACTATACATTACATACTCGCGCGTGCACAAAAAAAGGCACCAAAACGGTGCCCCCAACACCTCCCGATGGGAGGAGCCATACCTTAGCTTTTCTTGGTGTTCTTCGATTGCTTGGCTGCATCGCTCAATTCGGGCGGATCGACCGAAAGCATATTGCCGAGGCCGGAGAAAATCGCCCCTGGGAAGCCTTGCAACATGTTGTCAACCGTGTTGAAGATCTGTTCAAAGAAGAACCCCACTTCGCGTCCGGTCGTCTCAAAGATCCCGCTACGTTGGCCTGCAGGACGGGGTGATTGCTGTTGTTCTGCCATCATACATTCCTTTCTTCCTACAAACTGCCTAAGAAACAAACCCAAACATATCTAACCATATCTGGTAGTTGAGATGTATGATAGCACAGAGCCAATGGCAAGACAACAATCCCTCTCGCCCCGCCTCTCGCCCCGCCTCTCGCCCCTCCTCTCACCGCCCACCCCCGACGACGTTTCCCGGCTCACATGGTGAACAGTCGTGTATGTATTATCGTGCGTGTGATGATGATTGTGCTGCCCTGCTATGTTGCACGAAATGGGATGCTTTGGTACAATTTACAACCATCTGCACGCGCTGTGCAGCCGAAATGAAAGCGTCTTTCGCCCTGCATACCGACTGCACACTGCTTGATGAGGTTGCTTTTTCCTTTTTGCTTTTTTTGCTAATCTACTGATGTGGAAGGACGACCATGGCTACACGTGGCCCACTCCGAGTAGGGGCTAATCCACTAAATGGGGTCAATCGCGTTGTTGATCTTGGTGGGCAGGCTGCCCATGAGTTCCTCTTCGATGCCCCCTTGCCGCTTGTCTATGAGTATTTTACCGATGTCCCCGCTATTTTTTCGTTTTTGCCCGATGTTTCTTCGGTTGAGCCATATGGCACCGACTGCTGCCGGGTGGTGGTTGGCTCTACCGATATCTTTGGCTTTAATATGGCAGGTATCTTCGACCTCCAAGTCGAATTTGAGCCGGAGCAAAGTCTGCACATCTTTCCGGCGGAAGAAGGCCCGGCCATCAACATGCGGGGGGTTTCTTTCCCCGGCGACCTGTGGCTTGAGACGTTCTTTTACCCACAAGATGAGCAGTCAACTGCGGTAGAATTTCAGCTTGAGCTTTCCCTCACCATCCCGCTGCCGGGGCCCGTGCGCAAGATGCCGCGTCCTGTTGTGCAGCGCCTTGGCGAACGCGCCATGAGCTACAAGATGTCGAATATGATTACGGGTTTTGTGCGCCACATCGAAGTCGATTTTGCTCGCTATGTCCAATGGGCAAGCAGTCAGTAGATCATCATAGATCATCGTAGATCATCGCGGAAGATACCAATACATGCCCGTCGTTTCCAATATCGTTCCCAATGTCGTTCCCATGTTATGGGTTAGCTTACAGCTCAGGAAGAGAACGCCACTTACCTGCATCTCTGGAAGGGGATACAATAGTTATCATGCCAACTATCCGTTCGTGTGCAACCACACTGCCACCCTATCAAGTGCAGCAGGACGACGCTCGTCAGTTTGCACAGCGTCATTTTGCCCCAGCCTTCCCCGACATTGAGCGCTATCTGCCGGTTTTTCGCCATACGGAGATAGATACCCGTTCTCTTGTGGTGCCTGTAGAATGGTTTTTGGAGCGGCGGAGCTTCAAAGAATGCAACGATACATTCGTCAAGTGGGCCACCCAACTCGGCCAAACTGCCGCGCTTGAATGTCTAGGCCACGCAGGCCTCACCCCGCGCGACGTAGATCATCTGATTTTCGTCTCAACCACCGGCCTGGCCACCCCAAGCATTGACGCACACCTCATCAACCTGCTTGGGTTGAGCACGCACGTACGCCGCACGCCGGTATGGGGGTTGGGCTGTGCGGGCGGGGTCGCAGGGCTGTCGCGCGCTTATGAGTATACTCGTGGGTTCCCCACTCACCGCGCCCTGCTACTCTGCGTCGAGCTGTGTAGTATCACCTTCCAGTGGGATGACTTCTCAAAACGTAATGTCATTGCGGCGTCGCTCTTCAGCGATGGCGCGGCGGCGGTGTTGGTTGAGGGCGATGAGGTGGCAGAACGCACACCAGAGACCCCTTCTCCCCACCACACCCGCATCATCGGCACACAAAGCACCCTCTGGTCAGACACGCTCTCGGTGATGGGGTGGGAGATTGTTGATAGCGGGATGCAGGTGGTCTTCTCCTCGCGCATTCCGACTATCGTGCAGGAGTGGATGAACGACAACGTGGCAGAGTTTTTGGCGGCATATGACCTGACGATGGATGACATCAGCCATTGTATTTTCCATCCGGGTGGCGCAAAGGTCGTACGTTCATATGCCAAAGCACTTGAAATCGACATTGACCGGCTCCACCATGTGCGCGACGTGTTACGTAAGTATGGGAATATGTCGTCGCCGACCGTTTTTTTTGTGTACGATGAATATCTCAAGCAAACACCACTTGCGCCGGGTGAATATGGTTTGCTTGTGGTGCTTGGCCCGGGCTTCAGTAGCGAAATGGCGCTGGTACAAGGCATATAGCTACCACGGTATGTCGCCTGGTGATGAAGGATGAGTAAGGTATGGCAACGGATCACGTCCAACGGGTACGCATCTACCTCAGCGAACGAGATATGTGGGAAGGGCAGCGTCCGCTCTATGTGGTGATTATGGAGCGGCTGCAGCGTGAACAGGTGACGGGCGCAACCGCATTGCAAGGGCTTGCAGGCTTCGGCCCCGGCAACCACGGCGTATCGGGTGCATTGACCAACTTGACGGCCAAAAAACCTGTCGTGATTGAGTGGGTTGACCGGGCCGAGCGCATCCGCCAGACGCTCCCGCTGCTTGACGACCTTATCCCACATTCGCTGGTGACCGTGGAGGAGGTGCAGATTCACCGTGCCGTCCTGCGTTCACACCGCGTGATTGCGGGAGACCAGACGGTCGGCGATGTGATGCAGAAAACTCATCAAACCTTGACCGCGTCGGCGACGTTGGGACGGGTTTTGGCGATGATGCTGGCAGGCAACCAGACAACCATCCCCGTAATCGATGAAGCCCAACGCATTGTGGGTATTGTGCGTGAGGAAGAGATTGCCCGCCGTGCTGGTCTCTTTGTGCCGGTCAGGCTCCTGCGGTTGCTCACCAAAGAAGAAGGCAATGACCTCCTTGGCACGCTCACCAACCGCCCCATTGGCGAAGTTATGGCGCACGAATACCGCAGTGTGAACGTCAGCGCATTCATACCGCAAGCCCTCATCCTGATGGTTGAGTGGAACTATGACCAGATCCCCGTTCTCGACCGCAGCGGCGGGCTGATCGGCCTGCTCAGTTGGGTAGATGTTTTCTCCGCCGTCGCCGCGCAGCAGAAGGATGGCCAAGAAGAAAGCAACATCCAAGAGAGCGACCAATCGACGCCGGTCAGCTTGGTGATGCAGCAATCGGTGCCGCTTGTCCACGAACAGCAGCCGCTCGCGGTGGCCCTACAAGAAATGCTCCTCTCTCCCGAATACTACGTGGTGGTGGTAGACAAGAACCAGCACGTCGTGGGGGCGATAAGTGATACCAGCGCCTTCCAGACCCTCTCCCGCGAAGACCGACAACCGCTCCTTGAAGCGATGCAACACAAGCGCACGGTGCATGCGGCAGAGTTACCCGGCACCAATCAACCGCTCCACACGGTGATGGAACAATCGCCCTATACTATCTCGCCCAAGCAGAGCATCGTAGAGACCATCCGCCGCCTTGTCGAGCTGCAACGCGAACGCGCGCCGGTGGTTGATGAGGAAGGTCGGTTGCTTGGACTGGTGACGCGGGGCGGGCTGTTGCGGGCATTGATACAAGAGCAGTAGCCCCCCCCATGCCCCTCCTTTTATTAACCGCCTCACATCATTTTCACCACTACTAACGTGATATCGTCGTGTTGCTCCGCTTGCCCCGTAAAGCGCGCAATGTCGTTGAGCACTTCGTCAATAATTCGCTGTGGCGTGAAGAGACGTTCTGGCAGCGAGCTGATCAGCAATTCAAGCCGCTCAAAGCCATACATCTCCCGCTGCGCATTCATCGCTTCGATAACCCCGTCGGTGTAGAAGAGCACCATATCCCCGTGCATCAGAATGCGACGGTGGTCTTGATAGTCTCCTTTGTTTACCATCCCCAAGGGCAGCGACATCCCATTCGTCTCTAGATGCGTGTAGCGTGGGTTGTTCCCCATATACGCCCCCACATCAAACTGCGAACGGGTACTGGCATGGATCATCATAGGGTAGATCTGGCCCGCATTCGCCCACACAATCTCATGCGACTGGCTGTTGATCGTCGCGTGGCAGATAGCCGCAAACATCCCGTGCGGCACACTCGTATGCAGGATATCGTTGGCGTGGTTGAGCACTTGGGCGGGGGTATCGTGGTTATAAAGCTCCATACGCAACGTGCTGTGCGTCGAGACCATCAGCATAGCCGCGGGAATGCTCTTGCCCGACACATCGCCAATGATCACACCCACTTGGCCATCGCCCATGGTGACAATATCGTAGAAGTCGCCAGAGGTTTCGCGGTGGGGGATGCACGATGTCGCCACTTGAATGCGGTCAAACTGCGGTAGCTGAGACGGGAAAAGCGCTTGCTGGACGTTGTGGGCAATCTCAAGCTCGTGCTGGATACGTTCGCTGTTGGAACGCTCAAGGTAGAGTTGCTCCATTTTGAGCGACATTTCATTGAACGAATCCACCAAATCGCCCAGCTCATCGTTTGAGCGCATATCAATCGTATGACCAAAATTGCCCTTTGCGAGCTTTGCCGCGCCACGCTGTACTTGGTGGAGGGGCATGTTGAAGGTGAACACCGTTACTAAGATCGACGAGATGATCGCCCCAAGCGTCCCCACTATCAGCAATGGCAAGACACGATTGAGCGTGTCGCGTTCTAACAATTCAGTCGATTCTTTATCGAGTACCGCCTCAACCAGAGCGATAGAATGAGCATTTCCACCTTCGTCTTCAACCACCACCGGAGAGACAAAGCCATAATATTGCCCAAACTCATCGGTATAGCGCACCCGTTGGACATCTGCGTGATCGTAAGCAGCATAGTGCTCTGGAGTGGCGTAGAAAAAGGGATATCCAACACCAGTATAGTCGGTATCGAGCCACAGGTAGAAGAAATCTTCCTGCTTGTAGTAGACCCCGATCCAGGTAATATTGCTGGTGTTGAGCGCTTGGTAGAGTTGGCTCTCAATCTCCTCATAGAGGATCGTATTGGTGTCGTTGGGCTGCTGGAGCAGGGCAAGGCGATCAACGTCAATATTGTCGCTGATAATCTCAACCACGCGCTTGAGCCGTAGATCCATCTCTGACTGCCACCGATTGGTGCTCTCACGGTAGACGCGGTAGCCCACAATGCCCACTGTAATCGAAATAATGAGGATGAGCGGAGCCTGTATCTTTAAGATGAGCGGGATACGGAGGTTCATAAACGCACCTCGATGCGATTTTGCACTCTGCCTTGGCGGTCGAACACCCAAATGACGTTATTAAGTGCATCGGCTACATAAATAGAACGGTCTGGAGCGACAATTAATCCCAAAATTTGCCAGTCCTGCACACCCGGCCGATGAAACGCCGTAAGAAATTCGCCATCTGTTGAGAATACCTGCACCCGACGGTTGCCCATATCGCTCACATAGACATCGCCACTTTCCTCATCAACAGCAATCCCTTGGGGGTAGGAAAATTGTCCCGGGCCTCTGCCATAGCTCCCAAAATTTGCGATATGTGTGGCACTGATCACTCCACTTGCATTGGTATACAAGAAAAATTGCTGGACGCGGCTGTTCATAAAGTCGGTAATGTAGAGGTAGTCGCGTGTTTTGTCGATTGTAATGCCACTTAACCCCCGAAATTCGCCTGGCCCATCCCCCTCTTCGCCAAAGATCTCGTTGATGAGGGTACCCTCGTGTGAAAAAATACGTATTGAGTTGGTCGTAAAATTGCCAACGTAGATGGTTCCGTTTTTGTCAATGTCGAGATCATAGGGTTCATAGGGATCATCTTCTTCTGTGTAATCGTTTCCACCAATTTCGCGGAGAAGTGACCCATTGGAGGAGAAGACTTTGATACCATCGTGGATAATCTGGGAGGTATTTTCTTGATCGATGATGAAATTACAGATATAGATGTTGCCATCGTGGTCAAGCTCAACATCCCACCCGGAAAAGACATCATTGCGCTCAATGCCGAGCTTGCCGAAGGTTTCGATGACCTCGCCGTTGGTCTTCATATGGACGATACGATAGTTGCCGCGATCCATCACATAGATGGTATTATCAGGGGCGATAGCCACCGCGTTGGGCCGGAGAAGACCCGACGGTGGTTCAGAACACGCTGTCGCTCCAACCAGAGTGAGCAAAACAGCAACGAAGAGAGCACCCAATTTGGGCATGGAACAACCCCAATCCGTCTACTAGCTATGATGTATTGTTAGGTACAGAAAGGGTGGGAACAATCGTACGATATACGTACAATCATCCCACCCCTTCTCATGAGACATGACAAAGGCTCATTTGTGAGGACTGCATTGCGGCAGAGCATACCGCAGCAGTATTATTCATACAGCCAAATTGCTATTAGCCTTCCTCAGGTACGATCATGCCATAGTTACCATCTTTGCGTCGGTAGACCACACTGATATGGGAAGTATCAGCGTCGCGGAAGACAAAGAAGGAGTGACCAAGGAGTTCCATCTGCTCGATTGCTTCGTCTGTGAACATAGGCTTGATGGCAAACTCCTTCACCCGCACGATAGTGCGATCTTCTTCGGAGACCGTATCGGGGTCTGCCATCGCAACGGTAGCTTCGGGCTCAGCAATAGACTCCGTTACCGATTCAAGCATACCGGGGACGGAAACCATCTCACCAGACTTGCGACGCAGCTTGCCGCGCTTCCAATATTTTTCTTTGTAGCGCTTGATCTGGCGTTGGAGCACATCTTGGACGAGATCGACAGCCTTGTAGATGTCATCCGCTGATTGGTCGGCGCGGAGGATCACCCCGTGCTCCCCAACCAACGTCACTTGTAGGCGGAAGATGTCTTCCCCCTTTTGATGGCGTCGGGTCTCTTCGGAGATCTCTACCGTGATGCTCCGGGCTTGGCCGAGATATCGCTCGAGCTTGCCAAGCTTCTCATGGATGTGCGCCCGCTGGCGATCTGATATCTTAAACTTGCCATTGCGGTTTTTGAGGATGAGTTCCATGTCCCTGCTACCTTTCTCATATAAACGTATGAGCAAATAAAGAGAACCCCCGCGGACGCACGCGCCTAGAGGGGGCCTCTTGATCTATGTAGAGAAGCGATTATTCGTTCTGTGCTGTACTACTTCTTTCATGTACCCTCCCAAAGGGAAGAGGCATACCAACCGCTTCTTCAACGACATCGCTCTGCGTTTCTTGATGGGTGTATTGGTGTATCGTGTGCGAAACGAGGCTCATCGTATGCTGCCCCGCTCACATGCTCTATGCTCTATCCCTGTTGATGATAGTATGATAGCACGGAAGAGCGGGTTCTGCAAGATATCTTGCCACTCCCTCCGCATTTGCAAAAAAGCCTGAGGTATTGTACAATTCTGCGTGGGCCGGTAGCTCAGGGGTAGAGCATCGGACTTTTAATCCGCTGGTCGTGGGT
>CAZGLO010000039.1:0-17460 GCA_964526735.1 uncultured Chloroflexaceae bacterium
GCGGTGATTTCGTTGCGTTTGTTGGCCACCTGATCCTGGGCCAGGGTGGTGCCACAGCCCCGCTGCCTCCTCCGCGTCGGTGTGGGGCTGTGTGAGCTGCACGATGGCGGTTTCGAGGATGCCGACATCAATCTGGCGCGCGGTGCGTAACAGGGTCGACTCGCTGGGCAGGGACGTGAGGGTCGGGAGCGCCGCCCGCAAGGTGGCGGCATGCAGGTTCGCCCACTGGGCAATCGCGCGGATGTTCTGCTGACCGCTCGCCAACCCCGCAGCGAGTAGGGTGAGCACGAGCGCCCAGGCATAGCGTTGGCCCCGCGCTTTGCGGGGGTCAGGGATCACGGCGAGTGCCTCAAACAACGTGGTATACTGCGTCTGGTTCATAGGGTTCCTCCAAAAGTATTTGGCGATGTTTTTGGAATGATACTCTATGAACCGGACTTTGACGTAGCCCTACCCGTTTGCCGATCCCGTTTGCACAGACCTCCGGAGTGCGGTAGAATGCGTCAATCAATACAATTATCATTTATCTAGAAACAAACGAAGTACGAAGAAAGGACGTATGTGCCATATTCTGTCCTCATGATCGCCTCGACCAGCTTTTTCTCCGACTACGGGTGTCATGTCCGCATCCTGGAGGAGATCCAGGCATTAGAGCGTCTTGGCCACCGGATTGTGCTTGCCACCTACCACAACGGCGATGATATTCCCGGCATTGACACGCGCCGCTCGTGGGACGTGCCGTGGATCAAGCGGGCGATGGTGGGGTCTTCACGCCACAAGCTCTACCTTGATGTCGGATTATCGTGGCGTAGTTTGCGGGTGGCGCTGGCGATGCGCCCTGACCTCATCCACGCCCACACCCACGAAGCGGGGTTGATAGGGGTAGTGCTCAAGCGGCTGTTGGGCATCCCGATGGTGCTAGACTACCAGGGGAGTATGACGAGCGAGATGCTTGATCACCGCTTTCTGAGCAAATCAAGCCCTCTCTACCTGCCACTCACCAAGCTGGAACGCATGATCAACCACTGGTCAGATGCTATTGTGACTTCTACCCACAACGCCGCGGCCCTGTTGCGCAGCGAGGGGATAGTTGACCCACACCGGCTCCACACGGTCATCGACAGCGTGAATACGGAACGCTTCCGCCCGCCGCCTCATGGCCCTGCCGCCGAGGCAGAGCGCAAAAGACTTCGAGAGTCGCTTGGCATACCGGAGGGACGGCGTATTGTGGTCTATCTTGGGTTACTTGCTCCCTACCAAGGCACCAACATCCTGCTACAAGCCGCGCAACAGCTTATTCCCCGCATGCCAGATGTCCACTTTCTCATCATGGGCTACCCCGACCCCGCCAGCTACCACCGCTATGCCGAAGCATTGGGGATTGCCGACCACGTCACCCTGCCCGGGCGTATTCTCTACCGAGATGCGCACGCCTACTTGTCGCTTGGGGAGGTGGCTGTCGCGCCCAAGATGAGTATGACTGAGGGCAGTGGTAAGATTAGCAACTACATGGCGATGGGGTTGCCGGTGGTGACCTTCGATACCCCCGTCAGCCGCGAGATATTGGGCGATATAGGGGTATATGCTGCTCTTGGAGATGTGAATGACCTCGCAGCAAAGCTAGAGACCGTGCTTGAGGATGCATCATTGGCAGAGCGGCTGGGTATAAGTGGCCGACAGCGCGCCATCGCCGATTTTTCGTGGGAGCAGTCAGCACGGAATATTGATCGCATCTACCACGATCTGGTGCAGGGCAACATGTCTACGCAGCCCACTCCACCCAGCGAAGAGCCTCACACCCACCACTCGCAAGAACACATATATAGCAAATAAATGGAAAAAACCCACCACACCCTCACGGCACCTTTGCGCGCCAGGGTGGGGGGATTTGGAGATGTCTGATATGGGTTGGGGAGGTCGCGTTTAGACGCGGAAGTGGAGAATACCCCAGCTCAGGTTGCCGCTCTGGCCACCGTTGACCCAGTGACCAAGCCCAACGAGCATACGGTCAAGGTATTCTTTGGAGATCGTCCCGACGATCTCATCGTAGCGGCGGCGAACCTCTTGAGCAACACGCCCGTAGTGGGTGGGAAGCTGCTCGCTGAGATCAACAACGTTCAGCTCTTCAAACCCCACCTCGCGGGCAAGCTGCCGGTAGGTCGCAAAGGAGCCAAGCGTATCGAGGTGGATACGCGCCAAAATCGGCTCAAGCACCTCTGGCTCTGGGTTGTTGTCGCTCTGCATCGGGTCGGTGAAGATAAACTGCCCGCCCGGCTTGACCACACGCTTGACCTCTTCAAATACACGGCGGCGGTCGCCACTGTGCAAGATCGAGTCTTGTGACCACGCGATGTCAAAGCTGTTGTCTTCGTAGGGAACATTCTCAAAGCTCGCGTCTACAACCTCAATGAGATGATCAAGCCCTTGCTCTTTGTTCATCTGCCGGTCGCGCTCATTTTGTGCTTCGCTGAGGTTGAGGCAGACCACCTTGCAGCCAAATGTCTTGGCCAAGTAGCGGCCAGAGCCACCATACCCGGCACCAATATCAATAATGCGGGTGTTTTGGTCGATAGGGCCAAGGAGGCCCATCATGCGCTCCACCGTCCGGCGGCTGGCGTCGAAGATCGACTCATCAGGGGTGTTATAGAGCCCAATGTGGATGTCTTCGCCACCCCAGAAGGTCATATAAAACATATCAGCATCAGAACTGTTGTAATAGGTCTGAGCCGTCTTTACAACGTCTGAATAATTACTCATCGATTTCGTCCTCCGGTTGGTATTCTTTGTCAGCAACGTGAATGAAGAAGTCTGGCTCGGCGTCTTGATAGGTCTCTTGGAAGTCGCCATAGGTCTTCACGGTCTGGAAGCCGACCTGACGCATCAAGTTGCGCGTGTAGTTCTTGCGGAGCGGGTACATGTTGAGCGTGTACGACGTGTCATCCGGGAACTCATAGCGGAAGCGCGCAAGGCCATCGTCCATGTGCTCTGGGTAGGCGCGGACGTTTTCTCCACAGTAGTAGTAGCTGTGCTGCGGCTCTTTGGAGTGGTCAAGGATAGCGTCATAGTTGCGTTGATCCAAGACCAAAATGCCGTCGTGGTGCAAGACGGAGTAAAACTCGGCCAAGCAGCGGCGGCGGTCGTGCTCAGAGAAGAGGTGGGTAAAAGAGTTGCCCAAGCACACCACGGCGTCAAACTGGCAGTGGATGTCGCGATTGAGCCAGCGCCAATCGCCGTGCACCGTGCGCAAAATGTGGCCTGACTTGCGAGCATTCTCAAACGCCTTGGCGAGCATCATGGGGCTGCCGTCTACACTGGTGACTTGGAAGCCAGCCTTGAGCAACTGCATGGAGTGGAAGCCAGTGCCGGCGGCGACATCGAGTACCGTCTTGACTCCATGTTCCTTGAGCTTTTCGATGAAGAATCGGCCTTCGCTCTTGGCGCGGGCTTCCCAGTCAATCAACATATCCCATTTATCCACAAAAGCGTGGACATACTCATTGACGTATTGATTTGACTCTCGTACCTTCAGCGGATCATCCTTGTACAGCTGATCTTGTGGGACTTCATTTGGGTTAACAACGCTCATGTTCTGTTACCTTCTAGCTTACAATGATTACCTTCCGGTATTCGCTCTTTGCCCATCCCGGTGACAGCAGGTTGGGCTGTTTTGGGTCGTGAGCACAACTCCAACTGTGATCACTCTGTCAGCTAAAGCAGACAGCTTCTCAGGACACGCTCCGCCCATCGGCGCACGTTCTGTCCTGACGGCTCGATCCGAGCCGTAAAGGGCGCATTCCCCTGCGCCTAGTTGATATGGGGTGACAGTTCTGCGACTACTATTGCCTCTCCATGACGCAATGAAGCGGGTTTCTTGGGGCCCAAAAGCCACTCAAGCAGATGAAGCCTCTTTATCCCAGAGTGAAAATCTAGGCTTTACAGGTGAAAACCCCAATCTCTTTCTTTGAGAAAGAATTCACTCTCGCGAAAATGTTTCAAATCATTGCAAAGTTGTGCGCCATCCACTATAACCGCTATTTGGGTAAAATGCAAATAGCGAAATCAATATAGGTCTCTTTTCGCGCTTTGGAAGGCCTTCGATTGCGATGAATTTCTGTTGTTACCGGTGCTCAATTCTGTATCCGCTCACAGTCTACGCCATGCGTAGGAAAAGAAACCGGCTTCCCCCCATAGCGTCCAAATACATTGGTGAGGGAAGCCGTGTTTTTATGGTTGGAATGGTGTCTATAGGGGACTACTTGTGGGTACGAAGTTCGCGGCGCAATATTTTGCCGGTGGCGTTCTTGGGGAGCGACTCTCGAAACTCGACGACCCGCGGAATCTTATATTCCGCCATGCGCTCTTTGCAATAGTGGATGATATCGTGTTCGGAGGGAGCTTCCTCGTTGGGGTTGAGCACGATACACGCCTTGACACGCTCGCCATGAATGGGGTGTGGCTCTCCAACAACTGCCGCCTCTGCAATGGCCGGATGGCCATAGAGCACTTCCTCCACCTCACGCGGATAAACGTTCATCCCCGCCCGCAGGATCATATCCTTCTTACGGTCGACGATGAAGAAGTAGCCATCCTCATCCATCCGCGCAATATCGCCGGTGTGGAACCAGCCCCCGCGCATTACTTCGGCGGTGGCTTCGGGGTTCTTATGGTAGCCCTTCATCACGTTGTGGCCGCGGATCACCAGCTCTCCCTCCTCGCCGGGGGGGAGGATATGGTCGTTGTCGTCGACAATCGCCATCCGCGTGCCCCAAATGGGCGTTCCAATGCTTCCTGGCTTGGGGGGGCGCTCAATATGGTTAAATGACGCGACGGGCGAGGTCTCAGAGAGGCCATAGCCCTCCAAAATCGTCACGCCATATTTCTCGTTGAAGGCGTTCATCACCTCGACAGGCATCGCAGAGCCACCAGAGATGCAGCTATTGAGCGATGAGAGATCATAGCTATCAACGTTGGGGTGGCGGAGCAAGAACGAATACATCGTGGGGACGGCGGCGAAGAACGAGACGCGGTCGCGCTGCATCACCTCAAGCGTCTTTTTCGGCTCAAAGCGTACCATCAATGAGATAGTCGCTCCGGCATAGATACACGCATTGAGCATACATGTCTGGCCAAAGGCGTGGAAGAATGGTAACATCGCCAGCCCAACATCCCCCGCCTTGACATGCGCCACGCGGTCGGCGCTAATCATCGAGTTGGAGAAGATATTGAAGTGGGTGAGTTCTGCCCCTTTGGGGTGGCCGGTCGTGCCGCTGGTGTAGAGGATGACCGCGATATCGTCCGGCATCGTCTGTACGCAGTCGAAGACAGGAGATGCTTGCCCAATGACGTGGGTGAACGGGAGAATTTGCGGGTCGTTGGGGAGCGTTCGGGGGTTTTGAGAAGACTGTACGACGATGAGATGCTTGCATGTTTCCGTCATCTGCATCCCCTCAATCGCCTCGTCGAGGAAGTCCTCCCACACCACAAGCGCGACCGAATCGCTATCTTCGAGGTGGTACTTAATCTCATTGTGCTTGAGGAAGACGTTGAGGGGAACAACCGTCGCGCCTGTTTTGAGGATACCGTAGTAGGCGATGGCAAATTGTGGAATATTTGGGAGCATGAGCGCGACTTTGCTCCCTTGGCGGACACCGAGGTTGATAAGCCCATTGGCCATCTTGTTGGCCGCGCCGTTGAGTTCTGCGTACGAGATTTTGTAGTCGTCGAGGATGATGGCGGTCTTTGTCGGAAAGCGGTCGGCGCTTTGCTGCAAGAAGAATGAAAGGTTCAGCATTGAACATATCCCTTTCTGCGTTGGTTCTCGCCTTGTGGCTTGCGGGAGAAGATTCGTGGGGAATTATAGCGTCTGTCGCCCAATGCCGCAACTTGTGCGTGACCTCTCAACGGTGGTGCCCTCATCTACCCACTTGAGCATGCTATAATGTCTTTTCCACTCCGTTGAACATAGTTGAACATATATGATGTATTCTTATCCTTGAGAAGGAGTTAGATATGCACCGTTACACACACCTTTCTACCCACCTTGCCCGCGCTCTCAGCATGGTATTGCTCGCCACCGCGATTGTGGCGTGCGGGGCGGCGGGTGGGGATAGTGAACCGACCGCCGTTGTGGTAACCAACCCCACGCCCCTGCCCACCAAACCCCCCTCTTCGCCCCCTTCCGACGGCGAATCTATACAGCCATCATCCGGCCAGTCCGCATCATCCGACCAGTCAGCGTCATCTGCCCAAACAAACGCACCTGCTATGCCAAGCAACCTCACCTCTGCCGTCGTGCTGCAGACCATTGATGGCGACACGGTAGATGTCTCTTTCAACGGTACGAAAGAGCGCATTCGCTTGATTGGTATTGATACACCAGAAACCAAGCACCCAAGTAAGCCGGTTGAGTGCTTTGGCCGCGAAGCATCTGCCAGGGCGAGCGAATTGATGCCAATAGGCCAAGATGTGTTGCTTGAGTTTGATCCGACGCAGGGCGAGACAGACCAATATGATCGGTTGTTGGCCTTTGTGTGGCTCCCCAACGGTCGGATGATCAATTATGAGCTGGTTGCGGGTGGGTATGCGTTTGAATATACCTACAACATCCCCTACAAGTATCAAACGCAGTTCCAGCAAGCAGAGCAGTCTGCCCGCACACAGCAACGTGGGCTTTGGGCACCGACCGCCTGCAATGGCGAACGCAAGGCCGCGGCTGAACAGCCATCAACACCGCCAACCGAGATGCCTGCCCCGGCCGAGGCACCCATTCCAACCGAAATACCTATCCCCACTGCTATGCCAACTGAGCCACGGGCAAATTGCGATCCAGCTTATCCAGATGTTTGTATTCCGTCGCCGCCGCCAGACTTGAATTGCGGTGATGTGGCTCCGTTGTGCAAATTCCGGGTATTGTCCCCCGATCCACATGGATTCGATGGGAACAATGATGGAGTCGGTTGCGAACGGTGCCCGTGAACCTTTCGTAGCCGACTCGTGGTACAATATCTGCGAGTGGTGTGCCCTGTCAGCACCCCGCTGCTTTTGTGTTGCAGGAAGACCACCTCTCGCGGTGTCTGTGCGCAACCATGGGCCATCCTCGCATTACCTTTAAAAGGTCTCTGTATCTCTATCCACCAATCGCATATACACGACCCCATTTTTTGGTCATGAGGCAGGAAAGGCAACGCGCTTGTGTTGAATGAACGTCGCCAACATATATTGAAGCTTGTGGTGCAGGAATTTATTGACCGCGCCACCCCCGTGGCGTCGGAGTCGCTGGTTAAGAAGTATGGGCTTCCCATCTCCTCCGCGACCGTCCGCAATGAGCTTGCCTCCCTTGAAGAGATGGGGTATCTCGTGCAGCTACACACGTCGGCGGGACGCGTGCCGACTGACACCGGCTACCGCTTCTTTGTCGAGCACCTGATGGAAAGCGATAGTTTGTCGTTGAGTGAGCAGGGTAATATCTACGGCCAATTTGAGCAGGCGCGGTTTGATGTGGATGAGTGGATTCGGCTCGCCGCGACGGTGCTTGCGCAGACAACCAACAATGCATCGGTCATCACGCCGCCGCGCGCCTACCAGACCCGCTTCAAGCACCTGGAACTCGTCTCTATCCACGAGACGGTCGTGCTCATGGTCTTGGTCTTGCACGATGGCGCAGTGGATCAACAGACCCTGCTCCTCAAGCACAAGGTGGAACAGGATGAATTACGCCGCATTGCCGATGGTATCAACGAACAGTGCCAAAATAAGCCGGTCGCGGCGATAGAACAAGAATTGAAGAAGTGGCAGCAACAAGCAGTCGATAACGTGTCAGGCAAGGCTGCGGGCGAAGCCAAAGGTGAAATCGAAAAGACCGACACGCCCATCCAACAGCAGCCGGATGTCTCATTGGAGCAACAAGTCCTCGAATTGGTCGTCCATTCTATGCGCCGCTTTGAGAGCCAAATCAACGAAGAGATACGCAGCGAGGGGCTGCTTGAGATGTTGAGCCAGCCGGAATTTCTCCCCGCCGCCCTCAAAGAGGAAGACACGGAGCGGGCGATTGAGCGCATCCGGCATATGCTGAGCATTCTCACCAGCACCAAGGTCTTGGGGCGCTTGATTGTGCAGACCCTTGCGAGTGACGACGTTCAGGTGGTTATTGGCGGCGAACACACCACCCAAGAGATGCGCGAGTATAGCGTGGTATTGACACGATACGGAGTTGAGGGTACTGTAAGTGGAGTTCTGGGGGTGGTAGGCCCAACGCGGATGTCCTACCCCCGCTCTATCTCAACCGTTCGGTACACTTCAGTTGTATTGAGCAAGTTTTTGCGTGAATTATATGGCTCAACGCCAATAGAATCGGAAGGAAAGGAACCATAGCGTATGCAGGAACAGCATATTGATGATATGAAGGAAAGCACTGCGGGAGTAACTGAAGAGCAAGAGGTCGTACAGGGGGAAGTGGTTGAGGGCGAAGTGATGTCGCAAGAGGGATCTGCATCGGACGCCTCTTCCGCACCCGCCCCTGAACAGTCAGGTGGCTCAGGAGAGATGGAAGAACGCATCAAGAAACTTGAAGCACAGTCGGCAGAGTATCACAACCAATGGCTGCGCGCGATTGCTGACTATAAAAACTACAAGCGCCGCGCCGAAGCCGAACGCGATGAACTCAAACGCAGCGCAAGCGCCGGTCTCATCATCAAGCTGCTCCCCATTATTGACGACTTTGAGCGGGCGATGGAGAGTGTGTCGCCAGAGGTCGCCGAAACACCGTGGTGGCAGGGCACGCAGATGATCGCCCAGAAGTTCACTATGGTCTTGGAGAGCGAGGGCGTGGCTCCTATTGAGGCCGCCGGTCAGATGTTTGACCCCAACGTCCACCATGCCGTCGTCTACGAAGAGACAGACGACGAAGATGGCAAGGTCACTGAGGTGCTTCAGAAAGGGTATATGCAAGGAGACCGGGTATTGCGGCCTGCGATGGTCAAGGTAAGCAAGAACACGGCAAACAACGGCTAAAAAGCACCTAGAAAGTGGCAGGACGAACGGCATGCCAAATGTGATTGGCATTGATTTGGGGACAACCAACTCTGTTGTAGCAGTAATAGAAGGGGGTGATCCGGTCGTCATCCCCAACGCCGAAGGGGAACGCATCACCCCGTCGGTCGTGGGGGTGAACAAGCACGGAGAGCGGCTTGTGGGGCAGGTGGCGCGGCGTCAAGCCGTCACCAATGCCGAGCATACCATCTTCTCGGTCAAGCGGTTCCAGGGCCGCACCTACGACGACCCAACGGTACAAGCAGATCAAGGACGCATTCCCTACCAACTCCGCCCCTCCCCCAACGGCGGCATCCAGGTGGTGATGGGCGGGCGCGAATATGCCCCGCCACAAATCGCCGCCATGATCTTGCAAAAGCTCAAAGCCGATGCTGAAGCCTACTTGGGAGAGACGGTCGACCGGGCGGTGATTACCGTTCCGGCCTACTTCAACGACAGCCAGCGCCAAGCAACCAAAGATGCCGGACGCATTGCGGGGTTGGAAGTACTCCGCATCATCAACGAGCCAACCGCCAGTGCATTAGCCTATGGCTTGCAAAAGCAGTCAGAGACGCAATGTGTGGCCGTCTATGATATGGGCGGGGGCACGTTTGATATCTCCATCCTTGAGTTGAGCGAAGGCGTCGTTGAGGTCAAGGCCACCAGCGGCAATACCCACCTTGGCGGCGACGATTTTGACCAACGCATCATCGACTGGCTTGCAGAGCAGTTCGTTGAAGAGCACCAGATCGAGCTTCGGGAGGATCGTGTCGCATTGCAACGGCTCAAAGAGGCCGCCGAAAAGGCCAAAATGGAGCTAAGTAGCATGCTGCGCACCGAAATCAGCCTCCCCTTTATCACGGCGGATGAGCACGGCCCCAAACACTTACAGGCCACCCTCAGCCGCGCCACGCTTGAGCAACTGTGTGCCGACTTGATAGAGCAAAGCATTGAGCCGGTCAAGCAAGCGCTGGAAGATGCCAACCTAACGCCCGAACAGATTGACGAGGTTATCTTGGTGGGGGGGCAAACACGTATGCCCGCCGTGCAACAGGCTGTGCGCGAATTCTTTGGCAAGGAGCCGAACAAGACCGTCAACCCGGATGAGGTGGTCGCTATTGGGGCGGCTGTCCAGGCGGGCGTCATCGATGGGGTGGTCAAGGATGTGTTGCTGCTTGATGTGACCCCCCTCACGCTCGGCATTGAAACGCTCGGCGGGATGATGGCCCCTCTCATTGAGCGCAATACGACGATCCCCACCCGCAAGAGCAAAACCGTCTCGACGGCAAGCGATAACCAAGTGGCGGTTGAGATACACGTGCTGCAAGGGGAGCGGGCAGAGGTGAAGCTCAACAAGTCGCTTGGCAAGTTTGAGCTGACCGATATCGCTCCTGGGCCGCGCGGCGTCCCGCAAATTGAGGTGACATTTGACATTGACGTGAACGGTATCACGCACGTGTCGGCGCAAGACAAGGCGACTGGCAAAGAGCAGGGTATCACTATCACGGCGTCGTCGGGGCTGACCTCAGAGGAAATTGCGCGAATGATCGACGATGCGCAAACCCACCGTGAGGAAGACACCCAACGCCGTCAACACATCGCGGTGCAAAATGCGGCTGATAGCGCCATCTACGCCGCGCGGAAGCTCTTGCGGTTGGCGGGCGAGCGCGTGGATGAGACCACCCTCCAAACCGTGCACGAGCGGATAGCCGCGTTGCAGGCGGTGTTGGAGAGCGATGACACCGCCACGATACAACAACAGACCGACGACCTCTCTGCCGCCCTGCAGCCTATCCACCTCATTTTGGCGAGTAAAAACGGAGATGGTCAGCAGCAGCAGAATGGGCAAGAGGGCGAACAGCAGCAGCAAGAGGGCGAACAGCAGCAAGATCGCCATGAAGACCCCAATGAACAGCACGAGAGCGAAAAAACCTAATCGTTAAGATAGGAAATGCCCATTAATGATCGTTTGGGTAGACATGACGGTTGTGGGCAAGAAGAAACAATGGAAAACATCTTTATGTGGTAAGGAAGTTCTATGTCAACCACAAAACGTGACTATTACGAAGTGCTTGGTGTTTCACAAACTGCTTCTTCCGAAGAGATAAAGAAAGCATTTCGCCGTCTGGCGCGCGAATATCACCCTGATGTCAACAAAGATGCCGCGGCGGCTGATATGTTCAAGGAGATCAACGAAGCCTACGAAGTGCTCTCCGACAGCCAAAAACGCGCTATGTACGACCGCTTTGGCCACAACATGCCCGGCGGCATGGGTGGGGGAGGCGCTGGCTTCGATCCCTTCGACGGCTTTGGCGGCAGCGATGCCTTTGGTACCATCTTTGAGACGTTCTTTGGCGGCGGGTTTAGCGGTGGGCGCTCCCAACGCGGCCCGCAACGCGGCGCGGATCTTCGCTACCACCTGACGCTCTCATTTGAGGAGGCCGTCTTTGGCTGCGAGAAAGATATTGAGTTCCGCCGCTTAGAGGGTTGTACCTCATGCCAGGGGAGCGGTGCCGAAAAAGGCACGGAACCAGTCAAATGCTCCCGCTGCAACGGCACCGGCGAGTTGCGCCAACGTTCCCCGCTCTTCAACATGGTGACGGTCACCGCGTGTGACCAATGCAATGGGACAGGAAAGGTCATCCCCGTGCCGTGCCGGATGTGCCGCGGCGAGGGCCGTGTCCGCCAAACCCGCAACATCACCGTGAAAGTGCCTGCGGGCGTGGATGAAAGCTCCCAAATCCGCATTTCGGGCGAGGGCGAGCCCGGGCCACGAAGCGGGCCACGCGGTAATCTCTACGTTACCCTTTCCATCCAGCCACACGAGTTCTTTGTGCGCGAGGGCAATGATATCATCTTGGAGCTACAACTGAATGTGGCACAAGCTGCTCTCGGCGATGAGATTGCCGTCCCTACGGTCGATGGCGAGGAACACGTCAAGATTCACGTCGGCACCCAAACTGGCCACGTTATCCGGCTGCGCGGCAAAGGTGTACCCTATTTGCGGCAGGGCGGACGGGGCGATCAATTGGTCGTGACACGGGTGATGGTGCCTGAAAAGCTGACCGATGAGCAACGCCGTCTCTTCCAAGAGCTTGCCAAGACGCTTGAGACCGTGAACCCGGGCGAAGGACGGGATGAAGGGTTCTTTTCGCGTTTGCGAGATGCATTAGGGATGTAACCTCACCATGGCAGATATGCTCTATGGCAAGAATGGGGTGCGTGAAGCACTCAGGGCGGGGCGGCGCGCTATGCACCGGCTGTGGGTGGTGGAGCGGGAACGCGACGGAACAGAACGAACTCCTCGTTCAACCCGCTCGAACCGCCAACCCAATGGCCAGAAAGCGACGCAACGTGGCGATCCGCGAATGCGTGAGGTGGTGGAGCTGGCAGAGCAGTTGGGGATACCTGTCGCCTCCTGCGACCGGCGCACCCTCGACTCGCGATTACGTGGCACTCAGCAGCCCAATCAACCTAATCATCAGGGGGTAGCTCTTGAGACAGGAGACTACCCCTACGTTGACCTTGAAGATTGTATCGAGGTGGCGCACGACCGGCGGGAAACACCACTCTTGCTCCTCCTCGATCACATTCAAGACCCGCAAAACGTCGGCACGCTCCTCCGCACGGCAGACATCGCCCACGTTCACGGGGTGGTCTTGTTGAGCCGCCGGTCGGCGTCTATCACACCTGCGGTGGTCAATGCGAGCAGCGGGGCGACTGAACATCTCGCCATCGCCCAAGAGACGAACCTTGTCCAAGCGATAAAGACGCTCAAAAAGCACGGGATCTGGGTGGCGGGGGTTGAGAATGATGAACGCGCCACTCCCTTCGATCAGACTGACCTGGCAATGCCGCTTGCGCTGGTGATGGGCGCGGAAGGGACTGGGCTTGCCCGCCTGACGCGGGAACACTGCGATTTCTTCGTCAACCTGCCGATGCAAGGAAACATTGAGTCGCTCAATGTGGCGGTGGCGGGGAGTATCGTGCTCTATCATACCTGGCGGCAGCGGGCCAAACCAGAAGGCTAGGATCTTAGATGACTACAGAGAAATCTACCGATACGCAGCATTCGCAAAGGAGGCTCCATGAATAAATTGCTCTTCACCTTGATCATCGGAATAGTCGGCAGTGCGGCGGTGTTTTGGATTATCGATTTGCAGCGTCGGCTCCAGGCGGCACGCATTCGCGGGGATATGTACCGAGATATCTCCATCCGATTGGATCGTCGCCTCTCACACCAAGAAACGACGTGAGCAGACGTTGTGACCATTAGCTCGCCTACCCCGCCCCCCCCCCCTGACGATGATACATCTCTCTTGCGAGACGTGCGTATTCGTCCAGCAACCCTCCAGGATATCAACCAGATCATCGGCCTTCACTGCGAAGCGTTTGCCGATAAGTTCGGGGGAGCCTTCGGAAGCAACGGTATCACACGAGGAGCAACCGCATTGGCAATGGCATGGCGACGACAAGGTAGCTCAGCTTTGCGTGGTATGTTGGTTGCCGAGTGGGGAACGTATATCGTTGGCACGACGATGCTCCGCACGTGTGAGATGGGGAGCGATCACTCAGGGGCGATAGAAGGGGCATTCCAGCAGGTATTGGGGATGTGGGGAGCAACGCGCTCAATCTTTGCGCTCTCGCTCCTGAGCCACCACGTTGGTCGTAACGAGGGGTTTATCACCGATGTTGCTGTTTTGCAACCCTTTCGGCGGCGCGGGGTAGCGCGGTTGTTGTTGGGCGAGGCAGAATATCGTGCGTGTGCACACTATGGCAAGAAATACTTGGGGCTGTTTGTGAGCAGTGGGAACAGAGGCGCGCGGTCGCTCTACGAGGCACTTGGGTTTGAATCGGTCTATGTGCGCAAGTCGTGGCTCACGCAGCTCATCTTTGGGCAGCGAAAGTGGATCTATATGCGCAAAAACCTTATCCCTTGCGATGTCAGAACGCGGGTATGGCGAGGATGGGAATAGAGAGGCCCGCTTTCTTAGGAAGAAAACGGGTCTTGTTTCTCTTATCCTTCGTCAGCTACCCAGGGCTAAAGCACCTGGGCTTGTGCTCGCTCCTCCACCCGTCGGTGGTGCAGCACAATAGGCTGGCTGACAACCAGCCCGATATGCGATATTCACGGCAGCGTTCGTATCCGCAGCGGCGGTATGGCCGCACGAGAGGCAACAAAAATGGGATTGGGTCTTTCGATTGTTTTTATCACAATAGCCACATGCAGCACAGGTACGACTGGTGTTGCGCGGGTCAACCGCCACGACCAGTACACCAGCCTGTGCTGCTTTATAGACAATAAACGTGCGCAATTGTCGAAAGGCCCAACTCGTGCGAAGACGACGCTGCGAGCGTCTACAACCATTGTCCGTGCGCGTGCGAATATGGATGAATTGCTTGTCTTATTCTTCGTAGATCCAGCTATCAAGGCTGCGATCCATTGAGACCAACTCTTCTGGGCGGAAGAACAAGCTTACCTCTTGCTCACCATTCTCGGGTGAATCAGAAGCATGGATCAGGTTGCGCCCGATTTCAACGGCAAAATCCCCACGAATTGTCCCCATCGCGGCCTGTGCCGGGTTGGTTGCCCCAACAGTGTTGCGGACGATTTGGATGACATCGGCCCCCGTGACCACGGCGACGACCACCGGCCCAGACGTGATATAACTCACCAGCTTTTGGAAGAAGGGCCGTTCTTTGTGCACTGCATAATGACGTTGGGCAAGCGCGTCGTCAATACGCATCATCTTGAGTCCGGCAAATTTGAGACCTCGTTGTTCGAGCCGTGTGATAATCGACCCAACCAACCCACGCTGCACGGCATCTGGCTTGAGAATAATGAGCGACTTTTCCATAAGTATGTTTCGGTTCCTCAACTCTATCAGAATAGCATCCCATTGGCACTCCCCACATACTCACCAACAGTATGAAGATGAAGAGGTGCGCTACCTACAGAGAGCGGCCAATGACGGGGATATTGTACCGCAGAGGGGCAGGAGGCGCAATGCACACTGTCTGTATGCCGCGCGGGGCTGGGCTAAATAGGAACCGCCTCGCTGATACGCTTCGCGGCTCGTCGCATCTCCATCTTGACCAACCCCAGATTGACTGTCCGTTGGGTGATGACGACTAAGATGAGTTCTTTGGCCTCGAGCAAGAGAATAGAGCCATCTTTCGCATCGATAATCGAATCGACAAGTGTTCCTACCCCGATGCGCTTGGTCGCTTTGTCTATCTCTCCAAACACTGCCGCCGACATCGCCCCCAAAATCTCGGCATCTTCTTCATCGAGCAGCGTGCTGGCGACTACCAGACCATCCTTGCCAACGAGTAAACTCCCGATCACCCCGTCCACTCGGATCAGGTCTTCAACGATCCGTCGCATAAATTGACCTTTCATAACTATACTGCGCGGCGGGGCCTCGCCGCTCCGCCTTCGCTTTGCGGTTCTTGTCCGCCGCGGCGGGGCGGCGCAGGCAACCTTTGGGCAACCATTCGTCCGATATACAGGCGAGCGCCGCCGTTCTCGACTTCCACATGCTCACTGAGATGGCACCTCACAGAACAGACTTTCTGGCCAGGTCGGTTCTTTTGCAAACGTGCCTACCCATCTATCCATGCTGTCCTCGCCAATTATACGCCGCAATTGCCTCACTAAAGCGCTTTTGCTTAATGTAGGCGTCTCCGAGCAAGCGATGCAGCCGTTGGAGCAAGTTCCGGTCGCCACATTCACCGATAAAGTCGTGCATATCATCGACAACTTCGTCGAGGAGCGCATGGTTGTGAATGAGCCGTTTGTAATGGTGAAACGCCATATCAAATCGTTCGGTCTGCAGACCGACCCGGGCAATTGCAAGGCATAACCCGTAGTTTTCAGGCTCGGAGTCGAGCTGACGTAGGTAGCTGTCAATCTCCTCGTTTCCTGTAGGAATGAACGAGTCTGATGACTTAGTTGGCGGACGCAAATCGCTCGATGCGACAGGTCGTTCCGACCGCGCATGCAACCGGTCGGTTGCTCGTGCATTCCGCAACGTAATCCACGAAGGTTCGCGTCCTCCGCCGCGGTATGGCTCACGTCCTTCAAAGTGGGGGCGCGCCGCGGGAAATGGTGGAGCGTGGCGCTCTTCGACGGGTGGCCCAGACACCTCTCGGTGTGGCGGCTCGCGCTCCGCAAATGGCTCCTCATCCACACGAGATGGTTCTACCTTCGGGCGGTCGAGCACAATGCGAGCTGGTTGTTCACTCTGGACATCGGGTTGATCCCAGACATCGTCAAGTGCGTCGAGCGGCTCTGGCTGGAACGCTTCGTCTTCTGGTGTCCAGAGGACTTCTTCTTCCTCTTCCCGCTGCCGCTTGGGTGCCGTGCGCTGAACTGGTGCCACCTCTGCGAGCTGCTCTTCGCTCAAGTTGAGGTCAAGCAGATCCATTTCTTCATTTTCGCCTGAGATCTCGCTGGGTTCTGGCGGCTTGGGCGGGACAAGCGCTTTGGCTTCGGAAGAAGACGAATCGGTAGTCTTGGCAAGCCCTCCAAGGATCGCAAGCTCTTCATCGGTCAGCCCAAGGCCTTCGATATTTTGTTGGCTCTCGTTGCCCTGCTGAGCGGCTGTCTGTTCCTCACCAACCTTGCCAGCATCGCCACCCATCTCCCCAATCTCAAGCGGCTCGGGTTCCGGTGTTGGTTCAGGCTCTTGCGGTGGTTGAGATTGCGGGGTCGACTCGGTAAATTGCTCCACTGGTTCGCCCTGTTCGGCCAGACCAAGCAGCTCAATCTCTTCTTCTGACAGCCCTAGCTCTGCCAATGACAACGGCTTGATCTCAGAAGCATCCTCAGGTGTCACAGGTTGCTGCTTAATCGACTCGGTAGCTTCTGCCTCTTCCGCCTCCTCTGCGGGCTTCGCTGATTCCGGCTCAGGAGCCGGTTCAGAAGCTGGTTCAGCAGGTTGTGCGGGTGGTTCAGCTGGTTCAGCCTGTTCAGCCGGTGCAATCTCCTCACCTGTTTTCTGCTCAGCCAAGCCAAGCATCTCAATCTCTTCCTCTGACAACCCTAACTCCGCCAGCGACAAGGGCGCGATCTCTTGTTCGTCTTCTTGGGTTGATTGCGTTGCCGGTTCGGGTTCTGGTTGGGTTGTTTCAGCCGTGGTCTCGTCTTCCCCGCCGAAGTCAGGCGCTTCCAGGTCGAAGTCGAATGGCTCTGGCTCTGATTCGGGTTCAGTAGGCTCTTCAACAGCCTCTTCCCCGCCGAAGTCAGGTGCTTCCAGGTCGAAGTCGAATGGCTTGGGTTCGGGTTCAGCAGCAGGTTGTTCTTCTTCACTTCCTTGCTGTTCGGCCAGGCCAAGCGCAGCGATCTCGTCTTCGGAGAGCCCCAACTCCGCCAACGACAAGGGCGCGATCTCTTGTTCGTCTTCTTGGGTTGATTGCGTTGCCGGTTCG
>CAZGLO010000039.1:17560-33031 GCA_964526735.1 uncultured Chloroflexaceae bacterium
GAGCGTCCAGGTCGAAGGAGAACGGCTCTGGTTCGGGTTCTGCCGATGGCTCTTCAACAGCTTCTTGCCCGCCAAAGTCGGGAGCGTCCAGGTCGAAGGAGAACGGCTCTGGTTCGGGTTCTGCCGATGGCTCTTCGGGCGGTTGCTCTGGCTGTGCAACTCCACCACTTTGCCCCTGATCGGCCAGACCAAGCGCGGCAATTTCCTCTTCCGACAGCCCCAGTTCTGCCAATGACAACGGCTTGATTTCCGCTTCCTCTTCGGCATCCGGTTCGGGTGTTGGTTCTGGTTCTGGTTCAGACATTCGTTCCGGCTCTGGTTCTGGTTCTGGTTCAACCGATGTTGCTTCTGCAACGTCAAGGTCGGCAAAATTGAATGGTTCTGGTTCGGCCTCGGCTGCTTCTTCAGGAAGCTGTTCCGGTTGTGCGGTTTCACTTCCTTGTCCCTGGTCTGCTAACCCAAGCGCGGCGATCTCTTCCTCCGACAGCCCTAGCTCTGCCAATGACAACGGCTTGATTTCGTCATCACTCTGGTCAGTTTCTGGCATGTGGGCGTGAGATGTTGGCTCTGCAACTTCAGGTTCGGGAGCATGCTCGACATCCGGCTCGACATCCGGCTCGACATCCGGCCCAACATCCGGCTCGACATCCGGCTCGACATCCGGCTCGACATCCGGCTCAACATCCGGCTCGACATCCGGCTTCACATTCGCCTCAACCGGCTCTTCATGCTTGCCGTTTGTTCCCTCAACCGCAGCAGGTTCTGCTTCTGGCTCTTCCTCGCCATACTCACCATCATACTCTTCGTCATACTCATCGTCGTAATCTTCGTAGATGTCTTCCATATCGATGACTTCATCACCATCACGGATCTCGATCCCCGCACGGTAGAGCGCACGACCGATGTCCTCAATGCGCTCCGACTCGGCGGCGGGATCTTCAACCACGTCAATGATGTCGGTGAGATCGACAAAGCCTTGACGCTGCCCCAGCATAATAAGTTTGTCCAATGCGGGATCGCCGGTATCTGGCTTATTGAAGGCGGGCGTACTCCCTTCTTCTTCGCCATGCCCCACCAAACCACCAAGATCGTCCATGCCGGTCAACTCTTCGGTCGTCAGCGCGAGGCGGCGGGTCTCATGGTCATCTATTTCTTGGTCATCAGAAGAGGAGAAGCCGCCCATTCCAAGACCCAAGTCGTCCAAGGAGAAGGGCTGGATGTCTATCTCATCCAAGAGTTGCGTCTCTGGAGCCTTGCTCTTGGGAGGCGAAGAGAGCGATGATTGATCTTGTTCTGCGTGGTCAGTCAAGGACGTGTCATCCTCTGACAGCCCCAGATCTTCCAAGGAGAAAGGGGTCATGTCTGGCTCTTCTTGCTCCGCATCGGGCTGCTTTGAGTGAGCCGTTTCTTGTTTGGCTTGATCGGTTTCCTTGCTCTCCTTGCTTTCCTCGCTTTCTTCGCTTTCTTGCTCTTCAAGCGAGGCGATCTCGTCTTCTGACAACCCAAGATCGGCAAGAGAGAATGGGGTCATTTCTGGCTCTTCTTCTTGCTGGGCAGCAGGCTGCGATGGCTGCGCAGGGGCTTCTTCGCTCGTTTCCTCTCCCGCCGACATATCAAGGTCGTCAAAGGAGAAGGGTTTCATCCCTGGCTCTTCAGCCGCTTCAGCCGTGGGCAGCTCAGCTGCGGGAGCTTCTTCTTCCTCTCCCGCCGACATATCAAGGTCGTCAAAGGAGAAGGGAGTAGGCTCTTCGGCTTGCTCAAAGGCCGGTTGCTCTGCAGATTGCTCTGCAGGTTGCCCTGCAGGTTGCTCTGGTAGAGCGGTCGTTTGTTCTTCGGCTTGACCGGCCTCTTGGTGCTCCTCAAGCGAGGCGATTTCATCCTGCGACAGCCCCAAATCCTCCAAGGAGAAGGGCGTCATCTCAAAGTCGTCGTGCTCTTCGCTTGGCGGTGTTTCGGTGGGTGTTTCAACCGGTTCTTCGGGTGCTGTCTCTTGTTCAGCCCCTTGTTCAGCCCACTGTTCCCCGGTCTGATGCTCCTCAAGCGAGGCGATCTCGTCTTCCGACAAGCCTAAGTCCGTAAGAGAGAAGGGTTCCATCTCCGACTCATAGTCCTCATAATTCTCATCGCCTTCATCGCCCTCATCCCTTTGGCCAGCCGTCTGGCCAGCCATTTGGCCAGCCATTTGGCCAGCCGTTGATTGCTCAGCCGTTTGTACTTCCTCTCCCCCCTTCGACATATCGAGATCGTCAAAGGAGAAGGGAGCAGGCTCTTCGGCTTGTTCAAAGGCGGGTGTAGCTGCTTGCTCGGTGTCAGCAGCAGAGACATCAAGGTCATCAAAGGAGAAGGGGGCAGGCTCTTCGGCTTGCTCAAAGGCGGGTGTAGCTGCTTGCTCGGTGTCAGCAGCAGAGACATCAAGGTCGTCAAAGGAGAAGGGGGCCATCTCTGGCTCTTCCTCCTCGCTCTCGATTGAGGCTTCGGGGAGAGAGGTTTCCTCTTCGATCTTCTCTGCATCGGAGGCGGAAATATCAAGGTCGTCAAAGGAGAAGGGAGCCATCTCTGGCTCTTCCTCTAGATCTTGATCCACTAGGTCTTGATCCACCAATGCCGAGGCGGGTTTTTGAGCTTTCTCTTCAGCTTCCTCTTGCTCCGCGCTCACTGGCTCAACCGACTCGTGAGCTTCATCATCATCCCACAACCGAATTCCATCATCGTCGTTTGAGAAGAATTGCGCTTCTTCATCATCCTCAGTGATGGTTGTTTCTGGCAGCTCTTGCTCTTCGATATCGTCTTCAATCTCCTCGCGGCGTTTCTTCAGCTTGGCGAAGATTGACGTACTCCCCTCACTGTCGTCTTCTTCTTCATGATGAGAAGAAGCAGCCTCTTTTTCTTCCCACCGATGCGTTGCTTCCCGATGGGCCTCATTGCCGGTGCGTAAGAAGTCGGTTCCTTCCTTTGTAGAAGGAAGCTGCCAACTATATGTACCCGGTTCGGCGATATCTTCATCATCTAAGTCTTCATCGTCGCGTTCGGGTTCAGGCTCTGCCTCGATAGAAGGGCTTGTCGGAGCAGCCCCCATATTTGGCGGCCCATCATCAAGCGAGAACGGTTGCAGCGAAGGCGGGAGCGATGCACTATCAAGATCGATATCTTGATCAGGGATATTGTCAAGATCGAGTTCGTCTATGGAGAAGGGTTGCAAATCGGCTCCGCCGCCACTCTCCACAACGTTCGGCATTTCCTCTCGTGCCCGTTTTTGAGGACTTTTCTTTTTAGGAGAGGGTTCTGGGAAGTCGTATTCGTCAGTCTCAAAGTCTTCGCCGCTAAAGTCTTCTGAAGACCAGTCGAAGGGACTCAACCCAGAGAACTCATCTATCTCTTCGGCTTCTTCTGCCTCTTCGACCTTTTCTTGTGCAGATGCTGTTTCTTGAGGCTCTTCTTCCTCAAGCTCTTCTTCCTCTTGGCCGGGCATGGTGGGCATAAACGCAGCTTCTTGGCCACCGCCACTGATCTGTTGCAGATCTTGGATTTCGTCCTCCGAAATACCCAAGTCTTCTATTGAGAAGGGCATTTGAGGCAACCCCTCTTCTTCCTGCTCTTGCGTTTGCTCTTTGCCCTTTTCCTCTTCGACGCCAAAGTCGGTGGGGATCTCGAAAGGCATAGGCATACCCTCTTCGTCCTCTACCTCCTCTGAAGCAGGAGGAAATTCGAAGGGTTCTATCTCCTCTTCATCGCTCTTGCTGAGGTCGACACCTCCAAAGGGCATAGGCATGCCCTCTTCGTCCTCTACCTCCTCTGAAGCAGAAGGAAATCCGAAGGGTTCTATCTCCTCTTCATCGCTCTTGTTGAGATCGATGCTCTTGCTAATATTGATACCTCCAACGCCTTCGCCCTCGTCTCTTCCATCGATCTCATCCCTCAGATCCTCTTTTTTTTGGCGTGGTGGCTCCTCATCATCGTCAGATCCACCATCAGATTCGTCAGATTCGTCAGAATCGTCGTCGCCAAAGTCGAAGGAGAAGGGATCTATATCAAGATCATCCGAGATGTCCGAGATGTCCGAGATATCGGTAGGTTCAGCTTGCTGTTCGGGTTTGTGCGAGGGTGCAGGCGAAGTGGTTGTTGGCTCTTCAAGCTCGATTCCCAACAACTGAGCAAGCAATTTATCGTTGTCATCCATCGCAGCCATACCCGCCACCCCAGCAGCCGCCGCCGCGCCCCCCGCCATCGAGGGCGCAGAGTAGGAAGGATGAGATTGTTCACTCTCGTCGGGTTCTTCCTGCTCTTCCTGCGGGGCGAGATCGGACAAGTCGGTCAATGCAGCGAGTTGTTTTGCCTCCTCCAATTCGCGTTGTTTGCGCCACTGTGCTTCGTCCCAGGAGGGGAGAGAGGCATCGGCGGAGGGGAGTTCTTCCGGCAGTGTGCCAAAAAGGGCCTGTGCGACGGTTTGGTAGGGATCAAGCTGTTGGGCGGTATCCCAATAGTGATCCCCCGTTGGGTCACCGGCTGCCAACTTTATGTACCCAAGGAGCAGGTTTGCCTTGAGAACGTGCTCACGCTCTTTGAGGATATCTTGACACACGGCGGTGGCCATCTCTTCGTCGTTGTTGCGCCACAACGCTTCGATAAGACCCACCCGTGCATCAAATCGGTCAGGATATTCGGCGATAACACTGCGGAATTCTTGGATGGCTTGGGGCAGCATGTGCCCCTTGGCATAGAGACGCGCCAACCCTGGCCGACTGAGTCGAAGCTGGGCATATTCTTTGCCCCATGCATCGGTGTAGATGTTGAGTAATTGCGTGCGCAATTCGGCCATGTCTGGCTGAATCTCAAGCGCCTGCTCAAATTCTTGGACAGCCTGGTCGATCTTACCCTGCCGTTCGTAGGTAATACCGAGACCAACATGGGCCGAGATGTTCTCTGGATCAGAAGCAAGCACGAGGGAAAAAGCTTCCTCGGCTTGGCTGAATTGCCGTGCCGTCAGATAGGCCTGGCCAAGCAACCGATGTGCTTCAAGATCCTTCGGAAAGTACGTCAGAATGTGCTGAGCAACCGCAATGGCACGCTCGGTATCGTTTTCTTCTAAAAACTGCTGAGCTTGGTTATAAACGGACTGAAGACTCGCTGTTGTCATGCTTGCCCCCTCACACTACCCAATTTCACAACAGAGAGGATAAAGAGGTAGGATAGGATATCGCTACAAGAACCTGTGTTCCAAAAGAATGCAGCACTGCCCAAACGAAGATGAAGGCCTGCTCGCCTTTGTGAAGCATGTTCCTCATATGTATGAAGGACGATGTTTCTCGCGTGGCCTTCCGACACGGTTGCCCACACGTGCGTTCCGCAGCGGGGTGTGCCTTCACCTGTATGGGGGTGCTGGTCTTTCGCGTTCCCGCAGGAACGTCTGTTTTTTGGCGGCACCCCTCTTCCGCTTACGCGGGTGATGTGTGTTTCGGAGCGGTGGGCGTGTTGGCGGCCCGCAACCCCGGCGACTCTTGCAAGACTGATTCCGGTCAGCATTGACCCGCGGGTATGTGGATTACCCCGCTTGGGATGAACACTGACACGGAAAAGTACTGCATTTCCGTGTTAGCTAGCATATATTGTAACATGAAACACTACCACGTGCAAGGAATTATGCATTGTATATAGTCAATAATATAACATACCAAAAAAAACCTCTCCTTCAGACAGTTTTCGTGGGATGATTCATGGCTCTCCCACGTCTCCGAAAAACCACATAGCGATTGTTAACAATTGCTGCTGTTTTATTATACCACTAGGTTCTGCGAATTGTTTTATTTGAACACCAATCTCAAAAACCTCGCTGTAACAAGCTGTAATGAAGTGGGGTGACGATTACCTCCGTTACATCCGTTATCTCTATTATCTCCGTTATCTCTATTATCTCCGTGCAATCCTGGGGGGAGTAATGCGATTGCTCTGGGGAAGCAATCTCTATTGGACAGAATGGGCAAAAATGTGTTATAGTACTCCTCTGAGAGATGAGTACGCTATTGTCCGACGGGAGTATTGTTTCAGCGAACCTGCGTCCCCTCTCAGAGGCTGTTGGTATCGAACTCTATACCAGAAAGTCGCCGCCTTGCGGTTTGCAGAGTAGTTGCAGCTTTTTTTCAAGGAGCCTGTTGAATGAGTAATGAGCTACGGAGCCTATTGAGGTGTTTTCGAGCCGTAGAAAGTGTGGAAATGGCAGCTATTGTTGCCAATGACGGACTCTTGATAGAAAGCTCCGCACAGCCAGGGGTTGATGTCGACGCCATTTGCGCGGTGGCCTCAAACGGGCTGGCCATGGCAGAAGGATTGGGGCGCGAGGTGGACAAGGGAATGGCCATTCAGACCATGCTTGAGTATGAACATGGCGTGGTGCTGCTTGAGTCGATCAATCATGAAGCCATGTTGCTCCTGGTGGCCAATGCACGCGAAGAGTTGGGATATATTCGGTTTCTTGTGGCTCTCCATCGCAGCGAACTGATAGAGGCGCTTGAAGCGATATAACGTGATGGGGCGTTTGCAATCCGAAAGAGTCTCAGCTATAATCAGGAATATTATCCAGTTTGGGTTTGGGCGGTGGCCAGACCGTCTGTGGTTCCCAAGGCGTTCCTCGCCAACCGGAGACCATTTCTCTCCTTCATGTGGGGAGAGTATCTGGCCCGAACACAGAGAAGGTGAGCAATTTACCAAAAATGGTATAACGGTTGCAGCGTTTCTTTCTTCTGTGTGGTACAATAGAAGTAATGCTGGGCAGACGCTGTCGCAGCGCATTGTAGAATAGAGGCTCAAGTCGAGCTTCCCAGGTGCAGATGCGCCTGTTGTATGAAAGAAAGCGGTTGCCTGAACGATTGTCGTCTGTGCCGGGAGGCATAACACGGCGATGGGGTAGACACACCGCAAAGGACATGAGGTGTAAGGCAGGTGACGATGGATCCACAACTCACAAGCCTAATCGTTCCCTCTGAAGAGATAGCGCAGATTGAGGATTGCCTGAATCACCTGGTTGAAGATACCGGTGGCAACTATGCATTACTGCTCGATAAAAGCGGGCAGGTGATTGCGTCACAAGGTGATGGAAATCGTCAAGACATTACTGCCCTCGGTGCGTTAATTGCTGGCACGTTCGCATCATCACGCGAAGTGGCAAAGCTCCTGCGCGAAAAAGATTTCCGCATGCTCTTCCAACAAGGAGTCCGTGAAAATATCTTCATTGCCTTGATCGAAGAGCAATGGATTCTTTGTGTCATCTTCAACAAGGGCACACATATTGGTCTCGTGAAGGTCTTAACCAAAAAGGCCACCGACGAGTTGGCTGCGGTGTTGGAGCGTGTGCGTCATCAGCATAAAACGCGCGACGATGTGCTTGGGTCTTCTTTCCGAACGTCGATGGAAGATACCATTGATCTCTTGTTTCGCGATTGACCGTATAACCCGCCATAAGCCACGGGATATTCCTCTCTGTGCTCAGGCAAGTTCTTGAAGTAGTGCGCAGAATATCCTACCGGCTCAGACGGAGCCTTCGCACAAGCGAAAAGCCGCGATGCTATTGTGCGTGCGAAGTATCACGACCAATCGTAATCATGTAGACATCGGCAGGTGCACGCCTGTCCCACCACGCACCATGCACCACAGGAACGGTCAGGGCAAGACGCTTGTCTCGATGGCAATTCCTTTCATCGGCTATCTACGGCTGTCTAGCTATTGGGGTACTATTCTGAAGAACGTGTTCTGTTTGGCAGACACGCGAGAGAATCTATGGCTCTGATCAACGTCCCAGCACGCGAGATACATTGTAAAATCGTCTACTACGGCCCGGGAATGTGTGGCAAGACGACGAACTTGCAATATATCCACTCCCAAGTGCCGAGCGATACGAAAGGTGATCTCCTCTCTATCGCAACAGAGACGGAACGAACACTCTTCTTCGACTTTCTCCCGCTGGATCTCGGCACCGTGCGCGGGTTTAAAACACGATTTCATCTCTACACTGTTCCGGGGCAAGTCTTGTACAAAAAGACCCGTGTCGCCGTGCTTAGTGGAGCCGATGGAGTTGTCTTCGTTGCCGATTCGAAGAAGGAAAAGCTCGAGGAGAATATCGACAGTCTACGCGAACTGGCAGTCAATATCACCAAGCAAAACAAGAAGTTTCAGGAGTTTCCCGTCGTTTTGCAATATAACAAACGTGACCTTCCTGATGCTCTTCCGGTCGAAGTGCTGGACAAGTACCTGAATACCATGCGCTGGACTCGCTTTAATGCCGTGGCTCCCACTGGTCAAGGGGTCTTCGACACCCTCAAAGCGATCAGCAAGCTGGTTATTAGTAAGCTATAGCCCATGAAAGCTCTTGCAGGCGATCTACGCGAGTTTCCACTCACGGATATTATCCAGTTGGTAGACCTCAGCCAGAAGACAGGGGCGGTGGATATTAAGGGCACACGGGGCACGCAAGAGTTTCAAGGCCGTATCTTTTTTCGTGATGGCAATATTGTTGCTGCCGAGCTCAATAATCAGCCCCCCCTTGAAGCAATCTACACCTTTTTTACCTTGTCGGAAGGCAAATTCAACTTCATTGACAATGTTATTCCCGATCACCAGACCATCACCGTCAGCAATGAGGTCATCATTATGGAAGGGATCATGCGTCAAGACGCATGGTCGAAAATCGAGCAATATGTCCCATCGCTCAAGATGGTGCCTCGTTTGGTGCCCAACCCCGAAACAGGTACGACTGAGATCAATCTTGAGGCCGAAGAATGGCGCGTTTTGACGATGGTCAACGGCAAAAATACGGTTGCGCAAATTGCTCATCGAAGCGGCTTGGGCGAGTTCCGTACCTGCGAAATCATCGCCGAACTGCTTTCCAGCGGCCTGATCGAAGAACGTCCTGAAGGAGCTCCTCCCGAGTAAAGAAAGAGTGTCTATGCGTGCGCTTATCAGCGTTTCCGATAAGCAAGGAATTATCGATTTTTCCCGTGGGCTGAGCGCTCAGGGCGTTGACTTGATATCAACCGGCAATACCCAACGCATCATCGCCGAAGCCGACATTCCGGTTCAATCCGTCAGCGAGGTCACGGGCTTCCCCGAAATCCTTGACGGTCGTGTCAAAACGCTGCATCCCTCTATCCACGGGGGTATTCTGGCCCGACGCGACATCCCTGCCCACCAACAACAACTCAGCGAATATGGCATTGAGGCGATTGATCTGGTCGTGGTCAATTTGTACCCCTTCGCCCAGACCATCGCCAAGCCAGATGTCACCCTTGGAGAGGCCTTAGAGCACATAGACATTGGAGGGGTTGCGCTGTTGCGCGCCGCCGCCAAGAATTTTTCCTCGGTGATTGTCGTGGTCGATCCGAATGACTACGACAGTGTTTTGGAGGCGCTGCGTGTGGGCGAGGTCTCCGACACATTGCGTCAACATCTCGCGTCAAAGGTGTTTGCTCATACGGCGGGTTACGATTCGGCGATTGCTTCGTATCTAAGCACCGAAACCTTCCCACAAACCCTGCCAATGACGTGGAATTTGTCGCAATCGCTTCGGTATGGCGAAAACCCGCATCAAAAAGCCGCACTCTACGGTGAATTTAACCGATTTTTCCAGCAGCTGCACGGCAAAGACCTTTCTTACACCAATATTCTGGATATTACCGGCGCGCAGGAACTGATCGAAGAATTCCCCATCAGCGAAGGTATTGTGGTGGCTATCCTGAAGCACACGAACCCGTGTGGTGTGGGGATGGGCGAGACGACGGTTGAGGCGTGGAAACGCGCACTTGCCACCGACTCGGTCTCTGCATTTGGCGGCATTGTGGTGCTCAATACCACATGCGACCTTGAGCTTGCCAAAGAGATAGACACGATCTTTACCGAGATTATCATTGCGCCCGATTTCGCCCCGGAAGCGCTTGAATTACTCCGCAAGAAGAAAAACCGCCGGTTGATGCTATCGCTCCGCCGTGTCAGCGAACAGGGCACACAAGTGGTGCGCAGTATTCCGGGCGGGGTGCTTGTCCAAGATGCCGACTACACCGATTTGGAGCAGGAGTCGTTTAAGGTCGTGACCAAGCGCCAACCAACCGATGAAGAAGCCAAAGCATTGCGGTTTGCGTGGCGGGTGGCGAAGCATGTGAAATCGAATGCGATTGTCTACACCGATGCCATGCACACATTGGGCATTGGGGCGGGGCAAATGAGCCGCGTTGACAGCTCACACCTTGCTGTGTGGAAAGCACAAAACGCGGGGCTTTCCCTGCACAACTCAGTCGTCGCCAGCGATGCGTTATTTCCCTTTGCGGATGGGGTGCAGGCGGCGCTCGAAGCGGGCGCAACCGCGATTATTCAGCCGGGCGGCTCGGTGCGGGATGAAGAGGTGATTGCGGCTGCGGATGAGGTGGGTGCCGCGATGGTCTTCACCGGCTACCGCCACTTCTGGCACTAGGCAAAGTAGTACCGCACCCATGCCAACATTTGACGCGAATGGATTGATACCCGCCATCGTTCAGCACGCCCGTACCGGCGAAGTGCTGATGTTGGGCTATATGAATGAAGAAGCGCTGCAATACACGGTCACACAGCAGCGCGTGACCTTTTGGAGCCGAAGCCGCCAAGAGCTTTGGACAAAAGGTGCAACCAGTGGCCATTGGCTGCGGCTGGTGGAGGTGCGTCAGGACTGCGACGACGACGCGCTGCTCGTGCTTGCCGAGCCGGATGGCCCCACATGTCACACTGGCAAACCAAGTTGTTTCCACCGTTCACTTGATGGCGAAGTGATTTCGCCCCGTCTCCCGCAGAGCGGAGTGTTGGCCCGCCTCGCCGATATTATCCACGAACGCCGTGAGGTTCCTTCAGCAGAATCATACACCGCCAAACTGTTACACGGAGGCACGGATCGTATCGGCAAAAAGATAGGCGAAGAAGCCGCCGAAGTCATTATCGCCGCGAAAAACAACTCCCCGTCTGAGTTGACCTATGAACTGGCCGACTTACTGTACCACGCGCTTGTCCTCCTTGAGGATCAGGGCGTCTCGCTTGAGGCGGTGTGGGAGGAGTTGCAACGTCGTGCCAACGGATCAACCGCATAACCCGCAACAAAACCAGCTTTCTTCGGGTGTGGCATACGCCACCGAAAAAGAGAAGTTTAGCAACCGCATTTTGGTGGTTGACCACGATCCGCAGGTCTTCTCGTTTTGCCGTCAAACACTAGAGCCTTCTGGGTTTGAGGTGCAATCGCTCAATTCGCACCACTACATCGTTCCCCTTTTGCAACAACGCCTTTTTGATCTTATTCTCCTTGGGCTTTCGCCCACCCCCAATAATGGTCTTGACGTGCTGGGGAATATCCGCTCGCAGACGATAGATCTGCCGATCGTGGTGATGGCTGAAACCACTCAGACCGACAGCGATCAGATGATTCTGCTGGAACATCTCTCCGACGCGGTTCAGCTTGGGATGCAAGGGCTACTGATTAAGCCATTTTCCCCTGATACGCTCCACACCACGGTGAACGAGGTGATGTTGAAATATCGCCACGACACAAGTGAGCAGTGGAATATGATTCAGCACCTGGTGCAGACCGAAAAACTGGCATCGCTTGGACGTTTGGTATCTTCTATCGCCCACGAAATGAACAACCCACTGCAAGCATTGCACAGTGCGCTCCAACTGCTTGGCAAGCGCTCGCTTGAGCCGCAAAAGCGCCAACAATATCAGACGATGGCGCAGCAAGAAGTGGAGAATTTGATAGAGGTCGTGCGGCGGATGCTTGATATTTGCCGTCCATCGCTTGAGGGGATGCGCCCAACCAACGTCAACGCCCTGCTTGAGACGGTCTTGCGGATGGTTGACGACCAATTGACGACCAATAAGGTGCGTGTTTTACGCGATTGGTACCCGAGATTGCCGCTTGTTGCCGCGATTGGCAGCCGATTACGGCAATTGTGCCATCATTTGGTCGCCAATGCGATAGAAGCAATGCCGCAAGGGGGCGAGTTGGCCATCCGTACCTATACGACCAATAGCAATGGAGACTATCGGACAAATCTATCACCCAACCTGGTGCGGCCAACTCGTACCGCAGGTATAGGCGTGCACGGGCCGTCGGTGGTGATGGAGGTCAGCGATACGGGGAGAGGTATCCCTGTCGGTGAGTTGCCAAAAGTCTTTGAACCCTTCTATACCACACGCTTTGATGCAGCAGGACTCGGCCTCGCCATCAGCCACAGCATCGTCGAGCAGCATCAGGGCCAGTTGACAATCAGTAGCGTCGAGGGCGAGGGCACAACGGTGCAAGTACGGCTGCCAGCCCTGTCTTCCTCGCACGGCGCGGAGTAGAGGAGAGTCGCCTCCCCCTTACCCCAACCCCTCCAACAACCGCACCTCGATCCGTTCTTGTGCAAAGTCAACCTGCTGAACAACGTCTTGTATCATGGGGATGAGGATATCCGGTTGGCCCTCTCTGGCCACGATAAGTACATCATTGGCTCCGGTTTGGAGCACCTCACGCACTTCGCCCACCTTCTCGCCCTCAACCGTATAGACGTGCAGCCCATAGAGCTGGTGAATGAAGTATTCGCCTTCTTCTAGGGGAGCAGCGTCTTCCTCTTCGATGTAGACTTCCGACCGCCGCAGCATATCGGCGTCGTCGCGCGTGGAGATATGCGCAAACGACACGACCAGGATACCTGGTTTGTGCTGTATCACGGACTGGATGTGGTGGGGGGTATATGCTTCTTGTGCGTTTCTTCGGCCAGCTTGCTGGAGATAGATGGTCTTGACGTTTTGGGCGATGTGTTCGGGGTTGTCGCTGATGATCTTCAGCTTGACCTGCCCCCGAACGCCAAAACTCCCAACGATATACCCAACGAGGAGAAAATTGTCACTCATCGAATGTCTATGCTCACCCGCTTATTTTGCCGGGCCGCGGCGACGTTCATCACGTCTCGAATCGCCTTGGCAATGCGTCCACGACGGCCAATGACCTTGCCGGTCTCGCCCGGGCTGACGGAGAGTTCGTACGAAACGGAGTAGCGCCCAACACGTTCTTTGATACTTACGGCCTCTGGCGTATCGACAAGGTTGCAGGCGATATACTCAAGGAGATCTTTCATAGTAAGCAAAGGCAGCAACGCACTTGCCACAGGACAAGAACCATTGCCGCCACAATCCTTTCTTCCAAATCTTCTAATCGAAGCTTCTCATCGTTGAACACCCAAGTCGTCTACGCCACAGCGGCGGCGGGTTGCTCGTCTTCTGTTTCCACTGCATCTTCGTGGATCAGGTTGCCCTTCTCGTCGAGGATACTGTCTTTCTGAAAGAGATATCTGACCGTGTCGGACATCTGCGCGCCAACCCCAACCCAGTAGCGGGCACGGTCTTTCTTGATGTTCAAAATCTTCGGCTGTTGGACGGGGTTGTAGTGCCCGATAATCTCGATAAATTTCCCGTCGCGGGGCGAGCGGGAATCTGCGACAACGACACGGTAACTCGGCTGCTTTGTCTTACCAGTGCGGCGAAGACGAATCTTAACCATAGTGTTTATCTGCCTCCATTCAAAGTAGGAACGTGACTACTCCCAACCCGAAAGGGTTGGGCTTCTCGGGTCGAAACCCAGGCTGTGTAGCCCCACAGCCAGAATAGTTGAGGTCGGGTGACTTATTCTACTGCTGCAGCATCTTCATAATGTCACGCGGATCGATCTGGGCATCTCCGCCACGGCCTTTTTTGCCTTTTTTGCCTTTGCCGCCACTTGTCATCTGCTTGATCATCCGCTGCATTTGTTGAAACTGTTTTACTAACCCAGAAACATCCTGTACTTCGGTGCCGCTGCCCTTGGCAATGCGCTCGCGGCGGCTCCCTTTGATGATTTGGGGGTTACGGCGCTCTTTGGGCGTCATTGAGCAGATCATCGCTTCAATACGTTTAATTTCCCGATCCCCAACCATCTGATCTTGCTCTTCAAGCGAACGCGCCACTTGGTTGAGGCCAGGAATCATCGACAAAATCTGCTGGAACGGGCCAAGTTTGCGCATTTGCCGCATCGCCTCAAGGAAGTCCTCAAAGTCAAATTCGCCCTTGCGGAACTTCTTGTGCATCGATTTGGCTTGGTCTTCGCTGTAGACCTCTTCGGCACGCTCAATCAGTGAGAGCACATCGCCCATCCCCAAGATACGTGATGCAAGTCGGTCGGGGTGGAACGGCTCAAACGTGTTGCGATCCACCTTTTCGCCCGTGCTCAGGAACTTGATCGGCACTCCTGTCACTGAGCGGACAGACAATGCCGCACCACCGCGGGCATCGCCATCCATCTTGGTGAGCGCAAGGCCAGAGAGTTCAATGCGTTGGTTGAAGGTATCGGCAACACGCACCGCTTCCTGCCCCGTCATCGCATCAACCACCAAGATACGCTCAGCCACCGAGACCGCCTCATCAATCTGCTCAAGCTCCTCCATCAACGATTCGTCGATTTGGAGGCGTCCGGCAGTGTCAAGGATCACGATGTTATGCATCTCTTGGCGTGCATGCTCAACCGCACGACGCGCGATGTCTGGCGGCGAGGCTTCTGTTCCTTCGCTGTAAACCGGAATATCTAGCTGTTTGCCAAGCAGTTCAAGCTGCTTGATAGCCGCTGGTCGGTATACGTCGCAGGCAACAAGCAGCGGACGTTTGTTGAGCTGCTTGCGTAGGTAGATGCCTAGTTTGGCCGCCAATGTCGTTTTGCCGGTTCCTTGTAACCCAACCAGCATCACGATGGTCGGGCCTGGGTGCACTTCTTTGAGCGGGACGTTGAATTCCCCAAGTAGATCGATCAGCTCTTTGTGAACAATCTTGACCACTTGTTGATCAGGGGTGAGGCTCTTCATCACCTCTTCGCCCACCGCCTTCTCCGTGACCCGCGCCACAAAGTCTTTGACCACCTTGTAGTTGACATCTGCCTCAAGCAGCGCCAACCGGACTTGCTTCATGCCTTCACGGACATCTTCCTCCGTGAGGACACCCTTGCTCCCAAGTTTTTGGAATACTCCCTGCAATCGGTCGGAGAGACTTTCAAACATACACACCCCGCTCTGTTATCGACACCCTTTTTTGCGTATCCTGCGGGTTCTGAGCACACTATACACCTTCCCACAGGTTCACCCATCTATTGTACCACAAACTACAAGTCTGATTGGCGGAAGGATTGGCGGAAGGATTGACGGAAGGATTAGCGGAAGGAGGGTCATGTGCCAGGGCAAAGAGTCACCCCGTCCTGCGCTGGAAGCGAACGGCGTCGCAATGCGACACACGTTACACGTTATGAGCTGTATGAGCTGGAGGGAGAACAATTATGCGGCAGTGGGGAACAGGAGGATGATGGGTGACATTCCCCACTGCGAATGGCGTGTACGGTGTATATTGATTGGACGCGGTGTGACTACTCCCAACCCGAAAGGGTTGGGCTTCTCGGGTCGAAACCCAGGCTGT